>NZ_JBVJLD010000001.1:367271-529720 GCF_055584905.1 Kitasatospora sp. NPDC088742
CGGGGGCCGGCGCCCGACGGCGTGTCAGGGGTGGCCGGTCGTCAGTGCCGGACCAGGCCGCGCGAGCGCTGCTGGGGCACCCGGCCACGCCGCTCCAGCGGGCCCGAGCCCGGGACGCCGGCGTGCGAGAACGGGTGGGTGCGCCAGTCGAAGTCGGCCGGCAGGCTGATCAGCTCCAGGCTGTTCGGCTCGGCGTGCTCGGCCGAGTCGCACTCCGGCAGCTCGGCGGTGGGAGCGCCGGTGCCGGGGCAGAGCTGGGCCGAGAAGGGGTGCCAGGCGGTGGGCAGGACGGCGTGCTGCGGCAGCCGGTCCTCGTCACCGAGCAGGGCGATCGGGCGGTCGCACTCGGGGCAGTGCACCCGGAAGATGTCCCAGGTCTCCATCTCGCCCGGGTCGACACCCGGGAAGTCCTCGAAGTCGAGGCGTTCGTGATCCTCCGCAGCGGTGCGGGAAGACTGTTCGACAACAGGCATGTGATCCCCCTCGGATCTGGCCCGGCCTTCGTCGGCCCCGGCCAAAGGCAGCACTTCCCGCTGACGGGGCCTCATAACCCTGCGGGTGCCCGCAGTGTGATGCACACCGTGTGCTCTCGGCCACATTCACGCGGCATGTGCCACCTGCGCGCCCCCGCCGCCTCCGCGTGAGCCCGGCAACTGCCCGGCAACCGCCCGGCAGCCACCGGGCGAACGCCCGTCAACCGCTCGTCAACCGCCCGGAGTCACCCCCGGCGGGGCCTGCGGATCTTCATGTCGTCCATGCTGGTGACCTGGCTGCGCAGCCCGCCGTGGCCGACCCCGCGGGCCGCCAGCGCCGCCGCGGCCCGCTCCTCGGCGGCCGGGCCCGCCGCCTCGTCCGCCAGGTCGCCCGGCTGGCGGACCACGCAGCGGAAGCTGAAGGCGCGCAGCTCCTCGTCGTAGACCAGGGTCCCCTCGTCGGTGAAGGCGGCGAACAGGTGGCTGTGCTCGGCGGCCCGGGCCAGCAGGGTGGTGCGGCGCTCCTCGTCGAGGCCGGCGAAGACGCCGCGGACGATCACGCGGTAGGTGCGCTCGGTCATGGGGTGGTGGTCCCTTCCGGGGTGGTGGATCCCTGCTCCAGCAGGGCGGCGAGTCCGTCGAGGAGGCGTTCGAGGCCGAACGCGAAGCGCTCGTCCATGGCCGGGCCGGTGAGGGCGCCGGCCAGCGCGGTCAGATGCGGGAAGGCCTCCGGCGGCAGCGCGGCCAGCTGCGCCCCGGCCGCGTCGGCGGCCTCCCGGCGGCTGGCGCCCATCGCCTCCGAGGCGGAGAGCGGCCCCTGCTCCTGAAGCACGAAGCCCTGCACGTAGGCGCCCAGCAGGTAGTTGACCATCGCCGCGTCCTGGTCGCGGAAGCCCGCCGCGCGCAGCCGCCCGAGCTGATCGTCCATCAGCCGCAGCAGCGCAGGCCCCGGCGCGAGCCGGCCCGCGACCACCTTGGCGGCGTCCCGGCGGTCGAGCAGGTGACGGCGGTACCCCAGGCAGTACTCCCGCAGCTGCTCGCGCCAACTCCCTTGCGGCAGCGGCGCTTCGGCGTCGGCCATCAGCGCGTCGGAGAGCAGGTCGAGCAGCTCCTCCTTGTTCCGCACGTGCCAGTAGAGCGACGGGGCCCGCACTCCGAGCTCGGCCGCCACCTTGCGCATCGACAGCCCGTTCACGCCCTCGCGCTCCAGCACCAGCAGGGCGGCCGCGGCGATCGCCGGGCGGCTGAGCGGTGGCGGGGCTTCGGGGGTGGTCATGGCGGGCCTCTCTAACGGTGTTAGGGAGAGCGTATCCCCGACGCCGTCGGAGAGGCCACCGGGTTTCCGTCAGCCCCGGCCGAAGTCCGGGATCGGGTGGCCGGGGGCGAGGGCGGCGGCGATGCGCTGGGTGATGGTCTGGGCGGTGTGGCCGTCCGGGGTGTGCGGGCCCTTGGTGGTGGTGACGGCGATGGAGAGCCGCTCGCAGGGGAGGTAGGCCTGGGAGGCGGTGAAGCCGTAGAACAGCGGGTGCTGGGAGATCCACTCACCGAGGACGACCACGCCCATGCCGTAGTGGGTGGCCTCGGTCTGCGGGAGGCAGATGTTCTCCGGGCAGCGCTTGGTGGCGTGGCCGAGGCCGACCGTGCCGGGGTTCAGCAGCTCGCGGCGGGAGGCCTCGGAGAGCAGCTCGCCGCCGCCGACGCCGCCGGCCGAGCGCTCCAGGTCGCAGATGTCGGTGGTCTGCACCGCACCGGGGGCGGTGGTCCAGGACGGGTTCCAGAAGGTGGACTCCTCGTAGGTGCCGCGCTCGGCCGTGAAGGCGTGCAGCACCGGGGCGGGGATGTCCGGGGTCGAGCTGTTCCTGGTCTCGGCCAGGCCCAGCCGGTCCAGCACCCGCTCCTGGAGCAGCTGCTCCAGCGGCAGGTGCGTGATCCGCTCCAGGGCCGCCCCGAGCAGCACGAAGTTGGCGTGCGAGTAGCTCCAGTTGGTGCCCGGGTGGTACCAGGGCGTCTGCTTCAGCGAGACGGCCACCAGCTCGTCCGCCGTCCACTGGCGGAACGGGTCCGCGTACAGGCCCTCGCCGAAGCCGGGGGAGGTCACGTAGTCGACCAGGCCGGAGGTGGAGGAGCCGAGCATCCGCAGGGTGATCCGTTCGCCGCCGGGCAGGTCCGGCAGCCAGGTGGAGACCGGGTCGTCCAGGCCCACCACGCCCTCGTCCACCAGCTGGAGCAGCGCGGTCCCCAGGTAGCTGATCGCGATGTTGCCGTTGCGGAAGTGCATGGCCGGCTCGGCCGGCACCCCGGTCATGGACTCGCCCAGGGCGGTGGTGATGATCTCCCGGCCGTCCCAACCGACCTTCAGGATGACCGAGTTGAGCCCCATCTCGGCCTTGGCCTGCTCGGCGATCCGCAGCACCTCCCGGGCCGGGCCGTCCTCGGGCACCTGCGAGCTGACGCAGGGTCGCCGGTGGACCTCGCCGGCCATCGCCGGGCTCGGGACGGCCAGGGCGAGCAGCGCGGAGACGGCCGCGAGACGCAGCAGGGTGGCGGGGCGGGAGGCTCTCATCCGGTCAGTCTTCGGTCCGGGTACCCCCGATCCGGGCGTGGCGCGGGAGACCCGCCGGAGGTGTCACCCGTCGGGCCCCGCTGACCCTTCGTCAGCCCGCCGTGGCGGCAACCCGGCGCCCGGTGTCGGCGGAACGTCACCGGGGGCGCTAGGTTTGCGCCTTGTGGAGGATCTCGACCAACGCATCGTCCGGCTGCTGCTCGAAGACGGCCGGATGAGCTACACGGACCTGGGCAAGGCCACCGGCCTGTCCACCTCGGCGGTGCACCAGCGGGTGCGGCGCCTGGAGCAGCGCGGCGTCATCCGCGGCTACACCGCCATCATCGACCCGGACGCGGTCGACCTGGCGCTGACCGCGTTCATCTCGGTCAAGCCCTTCGACCCGAGCAGCCCCGACGACACCCCCGAGCGCCTCGCCGGGCTGCCGGAGATCGAGGCCTGCCACAGCGTCGCGGGCGACGAGAACTACATCCTCAAGGTCCGGGTCTCCGCGCCCGGCGACCTGGAGGACCTGCTCGCCCGCATCCGCAGCGCGGCCGGGGTCTCCACCCGCACCACCGTGGTGCTCTCCACCCCCTACGAGGCCCGACCCCCGAAGCTCTGACGGGAACCGTCCGGGTGCAGACTGGTGCCCATGAGCGCACCCACCACCCACCGCACCGTGCTGCTGCGCGGCGGTTCCGTCTACAGCCCCGCCGACCCGTTCGCCACCGCGATGCTGGTCGAGGGGGAACACATCGCCTGGGTCGGCAGTGACGGCGCCGCCGAGGCGTACGCGGCGACCGCCGACGAGGTGGTGGAGCTCGACGGCGCGCTGGTCACCCCCGCGTTCGTGGACGCCCACGTGCACGCCACCTCGGCCGGCCTGGCGCTGACCGGTCTCGACCTGACCGGCTGCCCCTCGCTGGCCGAGGCGCTGGAGCGGATCGCCGCCTTCGCCGCCGCCCACCAGGGCGTGCTGATCGGCCACGGCTGGGACGAGACCAAGTGGCCCGAGGGCCGCGCCCCGAGCCTGGCCGAACTGGACGCGGCCGCCGGCGGAACCGCCCTCTACCTCTCCCGCACCGACGTGCACTCCGCCCTGGCCTCCACCGCCCTGCGGGAGCTGACGGAGGGTCTGACGGGCCTGCCCGGGTACCACCCCGAGGGCCCGGTCGGCCGTGACGCCCACCACGCCGTCCGGCGGACCGCGCTCGCCGCGCTGACGGAGGCTCAGCGGCGCGCAGCCCAGCTCGCCACCCTGCGCCGCGCCGCCGAGCTCGGCATCGGCGCGCTGCACGAGTGCGCCGGGCCGGAGATCTCCTCCGAGCGGGACCTCACCGCGCTGCTCGCCCTCGCCGCCGAGGGCCACGGCCCCGAGGTCTTCGGCTACTGGGGCGAGCTCGCCCCGGCCGGGGTCGAGACCGCGGTGCGGGTCGGCGCGCTCGGGGCCGGCGGTGACCTCTTCGCGGACGGCGCGATCGGCTCGCGCACCGCCTGCCTGCACGCGCCGTACGAGGACGCCGAGCACACCGGCACCGCCTACCTGACGGCCGCTCAGATCGCCGGCCACGTCGCGGCCTGCACCGAGGCGGGCCTCCAGGCCGGGTTCCACGCCATCGGGGACGCCGCGATCGCCGCCGTGCTGGAGGGGGTCAGGACCGCGGCCGCACGGGTCGGCCTGGAGGCCGTCCGGGCCCGGCGGCACCGGGTCGAGCACGCGGAGGCCCTGGACGAGAAGTCCGTCGCGGCCTTCGCCGAGCTGGGCCTGACCGCCTCGGTGCAGCCCGCCTTCGACGCCTTCTGGGGCGGGGAGGACGGCATGTACGTCCAGCGCCTCGGGGCGGAGCGGGCCGCCGCCCTCAACCCCTTCGCGGCGCTGCTGCGGGCCGGAGTGCCGCTGGCCTTCTCCTCCGACGCCCCCGTCACCCCGCTCGACCCCTGGGGCACCGTCCGGGCCGCCGCGTTCCACCGGACGCCGGAGCACCGGATCTCCGTCCGCGCCGCCTTCACCGCCCACACCCGGGGCGGCTGGCGCGCCATCGGCCGCGACCAGGACGGCGTCCTCGTCCCCGGCGCCGTCGCCAGCTACGCGATCTGGGCCGCCGGCGACCTGGTCGTCCAGGCCCCGGACTCCCGCGTCGCCGGCTGGTCCACCGACCCTCGCTCCGGCACCCCGGGCCTCCCCGACCTCACCCCGGGCACCCCGCTCCCGACCTGCCTGCGCACGGTCGTCCGGGGCCGCACGGTCCATACGGCCTGAGGCTTGGGGCCCTGCGGGGCGGCGGTGGTCGAAGGGGCCACTCGGTTTCGGCGGGGTGGTGGTGGCCCTGGCTCCCGGGACGGTCGGTCTCCGGGGTACCGTCATCCGACCGGAATGGAAGCGCGTGCACAGCAGAGAGGTGGTGCGCAGGTGGCACTGCCCGTCGAACAGGAACGCCCCGTGGCGGAACCCCAGCCCGAGCCCCCCGTGCAGCGGCGGCTGATCAGGCTGCCGGACCTGCGCAGGACCGGCCTGGCCGTGGTCGCCGGGCTGCTGCTCGCGCTGGCCTTCCCGCCGTACGGCTGGTGGCCGCTGTCGCTGGTCGGGGTGGCCGCGCTCTCGCTGCTCACCCGCGGGCGGACGGCACGTCAGGGAGCGTGGACGGGCTTCGCGTTCGGCCTGCCGTTCTTCCTGCTGCTGCTCGGCTGGCTGCGGGTGATCGGCTGGGACGCCACCGTCGGACTCTCCGTCACCGAGGCGCTCTTCGTGGCCGCCCTCGGCTCCGGCCTGGCCGCCACCTCCCGCCTGCGCGGCTGGCCGCTCTGGGCGGCCTGCCTCTGGGTGGCGCAGGAGTGGGCCCGGGACCGGATTCCGCTGGGCGGCTTCCCCTGGGGCCGACTGGCCTTCGCCAACACCGCCACGCCGTTCACGCCGCTCGCGGCGCTCGGCGGGGCCCCGCTGGTGACCTTCGCCGTCGCGCTCAGCGGAGCCCTGCTGGCCTGGGCCGCGCTGCGGCTGCGCCGCCGGGCCCGCGTGGCGGCCGCCACCGGCGTCGCCGGTGCCGTGGCCGCGCTGCTCGCCGGGTACCTGGTGCCCGTCCCGACCGGTGCCGCCGACACGCTCAAGGTCGCGGTGATCCAGGGCGACGTGCCGAGCCCCGGCATGCACTTCCTGGGCCGCCCGATGACGGTGCTGAACAACCACGCCCGGGCCACCGAGAAGCTCGCCGCCGAGATCGCCGCCGGCCGGGCGGAGAAGCCCGACGTGGTGATCTGGCCGGAGAACTCCTCCGACCTCGACCCGTTCTCCGAGCCCCTCGCCTACGCCCGGATCGACGCCGCCGTGAAGGCGATCGGCGTGCCGGTGCTGGTCGGCACCCTGGTGGACGGCCCGGACGCCCAGCACGTGCAGAACCAGGGCATCGTCTGGGACCCGAAGACCGGCCCCGGCGCCTCGTACACCAAGCAGCACCCGGTGCCGTTCGGTGAGTACGTGCCGTTCCGGGCCCAGCTGTCCAAGGTGATCACCCGGCTGCAGATGGTCGCCCGCGACTTCTACCCGGGGACGAAGAACGGCGTGATGGACCTCGGCCCGGCCCGGATCGGCGACGTGATCTGCTTCGAGGTCGCCTACGACGGCATCGTCCGCGACACCGTCAACGAGGGCGGGCGGGTGCTGGTCGTGCAGACCAACAACGCCACCTACTCGGAGACCGGCCAGCCCCAGCAGCAGCTGGCGATGTCCCGCCTGCGGGCCGTCGAGCACGGCCGCGCGGTGCTGATCGCCGCCACCAACGGGATCAGCGCGGTCATCGCCCCCGACGGCAAGGTGGTCCGGGAGAGCAAGCTGATGACCGCCGCCGAGCTGAGCGCCGTGGTGCCGCTGCGCGACGGGAAGACGGTGGCGGACCGGGTCGGCGCGGTGCCCGAGTGGGTGCTGGCGCTGACCGGCCTCGGCGCCTGCGCCGTGGTCGCGCTGGGGGCGCTGCGCCGTCGCAGGGGTTCCGGAACACCGGCCGGTTCCTGACCGTTGTCCCAGGTGGTGCCCGGGGTGCGGGCCGGAGAAGCCGGCCCGGTCCTGAGCCGGGCACCACGACGGAGTGGATCGAACCCGTGAGCCAGCACGTACCCCCGGCCCCCTCGGCCCCGCCGCGCAGCCGCCTGCGCCGGGTGCTTCCGCTGCTGATCGCCGCCTGGCTGGTGCTGGAGATCTGGCTGCTGACCGTGGTCGCCTCGGCGACCAGCTGGTTCGCCGTGATCCTGCTGCTGGCCGGCGGTGCCTTCCTCGGCGGCTGGCTGATCAAGCGGGCCGGGACGAAGGCGATCTCGGCCGCGATCGAGCAGAGCAAGTCCCCGCAGTCCGCCCAGCCGCAGACCGGCACCACCATGACCGTGCTGGCCGGCACCCTGCTGATCCTGCCGGGTTTCCTCTCCGACGTGCTCGGTCTCTCGCTGCTCTTCCCGCCCACCAGGGCCCTGTGGCGGGCCCTGGGCCGCCGACTGGCCGGCAAGGCACTCCGCTCCACCTCCCCGCTCGGCGCGGACCGCCTGGCGGACGCCGTGCGCCTCCAGGAGCAGCTGCGCATCCACCGCCCCGACGGCAAGGTGATCCAGGGCGAGGTGGTCGACCCGCCGACCGGCCCGGACACCGACTACCGCCCCCCGATCGCGGGCTGAGGAACGACCCCGAGAACCACCGAGGGGCCCGGGCTTCCGGATCGGAAGCTCGGGCCCCTTCGGTGGTGCGGGGTACTACTGGTCAGGCGCTCTTGCGGGTGTCCCGCGGGTGGACCGCGAGGTTCATCCCTCCGGAGCGAAGGACGGCCAGGCGCTCTGCCAGGACCTCCTCCAACTCCTCGCGCGTCCGACGCTCCATCAGCATGTCCCAATGGGTACGCGTCGGCTTGGTCTTCTTCTCCTCCGGCTCATCACCGTCCAGCAGCATGGCCTCCTGGCCACAGAACCGGCATTCCCAAGCCGAGGGGATCTCCGCCTCGACGGAGAAGGGAACCTCGAATCGGTGTCCGTTCTGACATGCGTACTCGACGGTCTGGCGGGGAGCCAGGTCGATTCCACGGTCGGTCTCGTAGCTGGTCGCCCCGAGTCGCGTGCCGCGGAGAGCTCGCTCGCTCATGAAATCGTGCCTCCCGGGCCTCTGGCCCACAGGACTAGTGGTCTGTCATCGTCGTTCGGTCAACGCTCGGCCACCGACGAAGATTCCCGTTCCGGGGCGTGCGTCGCCTGTCGTGCCGCCCCTGTTTGTACCCATCGTCGCCCGATTTGTCACATCTGAACGTATTTATCACCCAGTGTGCCGTCATCGTCGCGCAGAGTTGTCCAGATGGTCGCGGCCCGACAGCTTACCGGTTACGGGTTCACCACACGGGACGGGGGCGGACGGTCGGCGGTTCCTTCGGCATGTCGGGCACCTGAGCGGCCGGCTCGGGGGCGGCCGGGGCCTTGCGCAGCGGGTCGGCGGCGGCCTCGGTGCGGGTGTCGCGGTGGGGGAGCAGGGCGATCACCGCCTCGCGCTGCGCGGCGGGGGCCTCCTCGTCCAGCGGGTCCACCGTGACCGGCACCTGGAGCCGGACGGGGGTGGCGGTGCCGAGGCGGGCGTAGCCGCGGCCGGGGTCGGTGCGGCCGGCCGCCGGGGTGATGTCCAGGGCGGCTGCGAGGGCGGCGGAGGCGGTGTCGGCGGTGGTCTGGCCGAGCACCACCCGGGCCCGGGTGGTGGCCCGGGCGGTCGGGGAGATCCGCTCGTACGCCGTCAGGTCCTCGGCGATCACGACGGTGACCCGGGCCGCCCGGCCGTGGCGCAGCGGCAGCTCCAGCAGCTCCTGCGGGTCGGGGCGGCCCTCGGCGTGGGCCAGCTCGGTGAGCTCGGTGGGGTGGTCGAGCAGTAGCCAGAGCGGGCGGGTGACGTCCTCGGGGACGGTCACGCCGTGGTGGCGGGCGGCGTTCAGGGCGGTGAGGCGGCGCTCGGTCTCGTTGGCGGCCCACTCCAGGGCGGCCAGGGTGCCGCGCAGGCTGGTCTCCACGGTGTGCACGCCGGGGCGGTTGACCAGGCAGGCGTGTTCGCCGGTGCCCGCGCCGTCGATGACCATCAGGTCGCCGTGGCGCAGCGCCTGGAGGGCGATCGAGCGCAGCAGGGTGGAGGTGCCGGAGCCGGCCGTGCCGAGGGCCAGCAGGTGGGGCTCGCCGGCGCGCGGGCCGGTGCGCCAGATCACCGGGGGCTGCTGGGCGGTGGCGCCGCCCTGGGTGACCGGGATGGTGCGCTGGCTGTCGTGGCCGTCGGTGAAGCCGAGCACGATCTCGCCGGGGGCGGTCACGAAGGGCTGGGCCCAGATGTCGGTGGCCAGCGGGGCCAGGGCGCTGACCCGCAGCCGGTTGGACTCCTCGTCCCAGTCGAAGCGGTACTCGCGGCCGCGGCCGGCCTTGCCCTGGATCACCTGCTCGATCCGGGCCCGGGCCGAGGGCTCGGTGTCGGTGAACCAGGCCGGGTAGGCGAGGTCCAGGCTGCGCAGCCGGCCCTCGGCGTCGAACTCCCAGCCGGCGAACGCCTCCTTGTGGCTGCCCTCGGGGAAGTAGAGCGGGCTGGGCTCGTCCGGCCCGGCCAGGTACGGGGTGAGCGCGGCGTACAGGGCGGCCAGCTTGAGGTCGCCGGTGTCCGGCGCGGGGGCGGCGGGGGCGGCCTTGGGGGAGCGCCCGTACCAGGCGGCGCTGGCCATCAGGGCGATCAGTGCGAACAGCGGGCCGCGCGGGATCAGGAAGACGCCGAGCACGGCGGCGGCGGTCAGCAGGAGGGTCGGGCCGCGCTTCTCCTTGGGGGTGGCGGCCCAGCGGCCCTTGGCCCAGTCGGAGTGGTGGCGCAGGCCCCGGCCGAGGACGGTGAGCGGGGCGAACATGTCGGCGGCGTGGTCGCCGGCGGTGCGGGCCAGGTCGCGGCCGCGGCTGAGGTGGCGGGTGACGGACATTCGACGGGACTCCGGGGACGGCGGGAAGGGGACGGGGACATTGCGTCCGGCCCGGGGCGGTTGGGGTCCGCACCCGGGCCGTTCGGAGAACCGGACCGTCAGAACTTGATGCCGCCCAGGAGGCTGGCCAGGCTGGCCCCGCCCGCCTGGATGCTCGGGGCGATGGAGGAGCCGGCGATGTAGAAACCGAGGAGTGCGCAGACGATCGCGTGCGAGACCTTGAGTCCGTCTCGGCGGAAGAACAGGAAGGCGATGGTGCCGAACAGGACGATGCCGGAGATGGAGAGAATCACGCGACTGCTCCTCGATCTGGGGACAACGGGACACAGAGAAAAATTGCGTAACCGAAAGTGCCCTTATCGTGACAAAAAGTAATAGATGATGGAACGTGGCAAACGGGTGGTTCTCCCCGGAGGCCCCGCGTCGGGCGTACACGAGCGGCGAAATTCGCCCGAACGGCTGTCCCTACCGTCCGTGCGCGTGTCGTCCGCTACGGTGCGTACGGCACCACCGACCCACGATCCGAGAGAGGCCCCGTCAATGTCAGACTCCGCCGACGCTCCCAAGACCCCGGACGCCGAGGTCATCGCACTCGCCGGCAAGCTCTTCGACGCCGCCCGCCAGGGCGACACCGCCCTGCTGGGTGCCTACCTGGACGCCGGGGCCCCGGCCGACCTGTCGAACGACCGCGGTGACTCCCTGGTGATGCTGGCCGCCTACCACGGCCACGCCGACACCGTCCGGGTCCTGATCGGCCACGGCGCCGACCCGGACCGGGTCAACGACCGGGGCCAGACCCCGCTGGCGGGCGCCGTGTTCAAGGGCGAGGCCGCGGTGATCGACGCCCTGCTGGAGGGGAACGCCGACCCCAGGGCGGGCACCCCGACCGCGGTCGAGACGGCCCGGATGTTCGGCAAGGACGACCTGGTGGCCCGCTTCGAAGCCCGCTGACCGGGCCCCGCGGGTGAGGCCGTAGGCTTGGCGGCCATGGAGATCCGCACCACCGGTTACGCGCACCCCGACGCCGCCAAGCTCTCGGCCGAGGTCCAGCAGGAGTACGTCCAGCGGTACGGCGAGGGCGACCTGACGGTCATCCACCCCGAGCACTTCGACCCGCCCGCCGGGCTCTTCGTGGTCGGCTACCTGGACGGCGCACCGGTCGCCTGCGGCGGGTTCCGGGTCAAGCGGGCCGGGGCGGACGACGTCCGGGACGGCGACGGCGAGCTGAAGCGGATGTACGTCTCGGCCACCGCCCGGGGCCGGGGGCTGTCCCGGCTGGTGCTGCGCCACCTGGAGACCGAGGCCCTGGCGGCCGGTCTGACCAGGCTGATCCTGGAGACCGGCACCGAGCAGCCGGAGGCGATCGGCCTGTACGAGTCCGAGGGCTACCGGCCGATCACCAAGTTCGGCTACTACCGCGACCACCCGGACAGCCTCTGCTACGGCAAGGAGCTCGTCCCGGCCGTCGCCTGACGGACCGTCGGCCCGGAGGCCGGCGGGTGACCGGCCGTCAGGCCGGGGGCCGGGCCCGGCCGGGGTCGAGCCACTCCAGGGTGCGCCGGGCCTCGGCGGCGATCGGGTGGTACGGGCCGTAGTAGTGCTCGGCGCCGTGCAGGAGCTGGGCCAGGATCGTCCGGGCCTCGGCCGGGGCGCCGCTCCGCAGCAGCAGTTGCGCGGCCCGGTGGCGGGTCTCCAGGGCCGGCACCGGATCGCTGGCGGCCAGCCGGTCCAGCTGGGGCAGCAGGGCGAAGTACTCGGAGAGCGCGGTCGCCAGGTCGCCGAGCTGTTCCAGGCAGTGGGCCGCGTCCAGCCGCAGGCGCAGGGTCTGCGGGTCGTCCGGACCGGCGGCGGTGAACCGCTCGATCAGCAGCCGCAGTTGGGGGAGGGCGCCGGCGAAGTCGCCGGCCTCCAGCAGGGTCGCGGCGTACTGCTTGCGCAGCATCAGGACGACGGGGGAGTGCGGGCCGTGGGCCTTCACGGCGCCGGGCAGCGCGTCGCCGAGCACCCGGACGGCGTCGGTGACCCGGCCGAGGTCGAGCAGCCGGCGGGCCTCGTCGACGGCGGCGCCGAGACCGCCCTTCGCGGGCTCCGGAGGTCGGGGAGCGGGGGAGGCCGCCGGGCTCGGCGCGGGGACGGGTGCGGCCGCAGGGGCCCGGAGCGCGGCCGCCGGACGTTCCGGCCGGGCGGGCCCGCCGGACCAGGGGGCGTACGGCTGCCGGAACGGCCGGGTCGGGTCCATCGGGGCTCCGCCCCCCGCGCCGTCCGGCGGTCCGTCACCCGGCCGCGGCAGCAGGGGTTCCAGCGCGCGGTGGACCGCGGCCGCGTCGGCCGGGCGGTCGCGCGGGTCCTTGGCGAGCAGTTGCAGCACCAGCGCCTCCAACGGCTCCGGCACCTCGGGGCGGATCCCGCGCAGCGGGGGCGGCGGCTCGTGCAGGTGCTGGTGCAGCAGGCCGAGTGCGGACGGGCTGCCGAACGGCAGGCTCCCGCCCAGCAGTTCGTGGAGGATCACGCCGAGCGAGTAGAGGTCGGTGCGCGGGCCGACCGGATCGCCCATGGCCTGTTCGGGCGCGGTGTACGCCGGGCTGCCGAGGTGGGTGCCGGTCAGGGTGAGCCGGGAGGCCTTGTCGTCCAGGACGGCGGCGAGGCCGAGGTCGAGCACGACCACGGTGCCGTCCGGACGGATCATCACGTTGCGCGGCTTGAGGTCGCGGTGCACGGCCGGCAGCGCGTGCACGGCGGTCAGCACCGGGCAGAGCTGGGCCGCCACGGCGACCGCCCACCGCCAGGGGTAGGGGTCCTGCTCGGCCAGGTGGTCGGCGAGGTCCGCACCTCGGACGTACTGCATCACCAGGCAGAGGTCGTCCCCGTCGTTGGCGACGTCGTGCACGGTGACCAGGCCGGGGTGGTCGACCCGGGCGGTGACGCGGCACTCGCGGGCGAAGCGGCGGCGCAGGTCCGCGCCGTGCTCGGAGCCGCTGAGACGGTCCGGCCGGAGCAGTTTGACGGCCACCTGCCGGTCGAGGGTGTGGTCGTGCGCGGTCCACACCTGGCCCATGCCGCCCTGGCCGATCAGGGTGGTCAGTTCGTAGCGGCCGGCGATCACGCGGGCCCTCACGACAGGTCCTGCTGCTTGAGGTAGGCGCTCAACTCGTCGAGCCCGGAGCGGACCTGGTCGACCCGCGGCGGGAGCGGTGCGGCCGGCGGGTAGTGCGGTACGGGCACCGGGTGCCCGTACCAGCCGGGCGGCGTGGAGGGAGGGGCGGTCTGACGAGGGACCAGGCGGACCGCGGCGACGTAGGCCGACACCAGGGCCGCCTGGCCCAGCAGGATCAGCACCGCGACCCCGGTCCGGGTCTCGTGCTCCTCGCCGATCGTCACCACGGCGATGGCGATCACGGCCAGCGAGGCACCGAACAGCAGCCAGTCGCGCAGGCGGCGGTGCACCAGGGCGGGCAGCAGCATCGGTACCCAGGCGAGGAAGCCCAGGCTGCCGACCGCGACCACTGCCGAGACGATCCGCAGGAACACGAACCACGCCTGCAGCGTACTGCTGCTCGGCACCGGGGCCGGCGTCGGCGGGATCGGGGCCTGGCCGTACATGGCTGGACTCCTCGGCGCTGTGGGGGCTGGCGATCTGCCGGGGGCAGCTTACCGATCGGGGCGCGGCCCGTCTGCCGGTCTAACGCGGGGTCAGGCTCCCGTCGGTGAGGCCGTCGTAGAAGCCCTGGACCAGTTGCTCGCCCAGCCCGGCCGCGGCCCGGGACGCCGCCTCGAACGCGGCCACCGCGCGGAACCGCTCGCCGTAGTGCCGCTGGTCGGCCGGCGGCAGCCGGGGCACCTGGAGGCGGCGCACGTCGAGCCGGGCGGCGGACGAGGTGAAGCTGCTGGCCTGGCGGTTGTTGGCGGTGCCGCGCAGGAACCCGGCCAGGAACCACGGGTCCAGGAGGGCGGGATCGGGCCGCAGCAGGTGCACGTTGCGGCCGAGAGCGGCTCCGGCGGTGGCCGCGTCGACGACCCGGGTGACCGCGCCCCGGCCCAGCACGGGCACCAGCACGTCCCCGGTCCGGAGCAGCACGGGCTCCTCGGCCGTGCCTTCGGGCAGGATCCCGGAGGGCGCGCCTCCGGTCAGGACGTCGTGCTCGGTCAGCACGGCCGGTCCGCCGCCGGGCCCGGCCCCGGGGCCGCCGGAGTGCACCACGAGGGCGCCGGCGCGGGCCAGTTCGCCGACGCTGGTCATCGCCCAGTGGGTCGGCGGGCCGGTCGGCCCGGCCGTCGGAGCCAGCTCGCCGGCGTGCCGCAGGGCCTCGGTGAGCCGCTGGTGGATGCCGTCCAGGGCCGCGCGGCCGGGCTCGACCGCCCGGGCCGGGAGGTGGCGGGCCGGGGTCACGTCCACGTCGTCGTCCAGCAGGTCGACCAGCGGGACGGAGCGGACGGCGCCCGGCCGCTCCGTCACCGCGCCGTCCCGGCGGGCCTCCTGCCAGGCCGTCAGCACCGTGTCGCGCAGCTCCGGCCAGGACAGCCGGTCCTGGCCGTCGGGCCGGTCCGGACGGTCGGGGCGGCCGGCGACGTCGACCACCAGCAACTGCTGGGGCAGCGGTGCGCCGGCGGCCGGGCGGCGCAGCACCCACAGGTGCAGCGGGATGCCGAACGGCGGTGCCGCCCCGGCGGGCAGCGCGACCACCGCCCGGAGCGCACCGCGGCGCAGCAGGTCGGCCCGGATGCGGCGGCCCGAGCGGCGGGAGGCCGCCGCCGGGGGCATCAGCAGGACGGCGGTGCCGTGGTCGTGGAGGTGGCCGAGGGCGTGCTGCGCCCAGGCCAGTTCGGACTCGGTCCTGGGGGGCAGCCCGTACTCCCAGCGGGGGTCGTAGGCGAGCTCCTCGTGGCCCCAGGCGCGTTCGTTGAACGGCGGGTGGCAGAGCACGGCGTCCGCACGCAGGCCCGGAAGGGCGTCGGCGCGCAGGCTGTCGCCGATCCGGATCCGCACCGCCGCCTCGGTGTGCAGGGCGAGCCGCAGCGCGGTGAGCGCGGCCAGGTCGGGATCGCTCTCCTGGCCGTTCACGGTGCTCCCGGGGCCCGCTGCCAGCAGCAGGCCGCCGAACCCGCAGGCGGGGTCCAGCACTTCACCCCCGGCGGTGCCGGCCGCCGCGCCGTTCGCCGTGCCGCTCACGGTGTCGCCCACGGTGGAGTCCTCGGGGCGGGCGAGGGCGGCCATCAGCTCGGCCAGCGGCGCCGGGGTCAGGGTGTACTGGCGCGGGCCGGCCTCCAGGTGGCGGCCCATCAGGAACTCGAACGCCTGCCGGGCCCCGAGCTCCTCGGCGAGCTCCGCGCACCCGCGCACCAGGGGCAGACGGTCCGTCAGGCCAGGGCCGCTCGGGACGGGGACGGGGTGGTCCTCGCCGAGGCGGGTGCGGAGGGCGTCGGCGAGCACGGCGGGGAGCTCACGCGCCAGGCGGGCGTCGTCGGCGCCGAGCAGCTGCCAGCGGGCGGGGTGGCCGCGCAGCAGCAGGACGGCACCGGCCAACCGCAGGGCGGTCGCCGCCCCGGCCGGGTCCCGTTCGACCTGCTGCCAGAGGCGCTCCCGCAGCGGGACCTGGTCCACCTTGCCCTGCTCGCGCAGCCAGCGCTCGACCTCGGCCAGGTCGAAGACCGGGCTGGTGTCGGTGCCGCCGACGGGCCTGGGGAAGTCGCCGTGCCGGCGCCGCCAGTTGCTGACGGCGGCGCGGCCGACGCCGGCGAACCGGGCGATCCCGGCGGCGGTCACTTCGGTCCTGTTCTCCGGCACTGAACGGGCCCTTCCGGTGGCGGTGCGCTGACGGGGACAGATCCTACAACCCTCCTCACGGCGTGAAGCGGTGTTGACGCGGTTCACACGCCATGCTCTGATTGGCGCGCCACTCACCGGATTCCGCCACTCGAAAGGTGCACACCCCCGATGTCGCACTCCTTCCGCCGTGCCGCCCTGCTCGCCTGCGGCGCCGGCGCGCTCCTCGGCCTCGCCGCCTGTTCCCCGGCGGCCACCGCCCCGGCCGACCCCGCGGCGGAGGCGGCCAGTGCGACCGCGTCGCCGATCCCCGGCAAGGAGGCGGGGACCCTGGGCCTGCCCAACGGCAGTCAGCTCAACGCGTTGCTGCTGACGGCCGACACGATCCCGAAGTCGCTGCGGCTGAACCCGTCCGGTGTGCGGACCACCGGGGACGGCTTCAATCCGCCGGCCTCCGCCACGGCCGTCCCGGCCGAGGAGACGTGCAAGATCTTCGGCGGCACCGCGTGGAGCCGCGCGGCCGGCTACAGCGCCGCCTCCTTCGCCCAGAACGACTACATGGACGACGCGCAGGACATGTTCGCCCAGGAGTTGGAGACCTACCGGGGCACCGAGGCGCAGGGCGTGATGGCCAAGCTCCGCACGGCGCTGGCCGGTTGCCGCACCCACGTCGCGGAGCAGGACGGCGTGAAGTTCGACGTGACCCTCACCGTGACGGAACTGCCCGGGGTCGGGGACGAGGCGGTCCAGGTCGTCCGCACCTCGCCGGAGTGGACCGGCGGCTCCACCCTGGTGGCCGCCCGGGTCGGCAGCGTGGTGGTGACGACCCATTACAACGACCAGAAGAACACCGGGGCCGCCGGGGTCGAGCTGACCAAGGCCCTGGTGAAGAACGTCGTCGCCGCGCGCTGACCGCGCGACCGGCCGGCGGCCACCGGACGGCGGCGGGCCCGGCACCACGAGGGGTGTGCCGGGCCCGCCGCCTCGGGGTGGCTCAGGTGCGAGGCCCTTCAGGGCCGGCGCAGCAGTGTCACGGCGCGGTCGAAGGCGGAGTCCCGCCGCTGCGCGAACTCCTCGTCGGTGAAGACCGGTTCGGTCAGGTGCGGCGGGATGCCGGCGCCGTCGAAGGTCCGGCCCGTGCGGGTCAGGAACTCCTCGTTCGGGAGCCGGACCACCATGTTGTTGGGGAGGGCCCGCTCCAGGACGTCCGAGAAGACGCCCTGGGTGGGCTGCCCGATCCGGACGGTGCGGCCGGGCCGGTCCAGCAGGGCCTGGGTGAAGGTCTCCCCGGCGCTGATCGTCGAGCCTCCGGTCAGCACCGCGACCGGCCCGGTCCAGCGCGGGCCGTCCACCGGGGTGACCCGGACGGGCTCGGGGCGGGTGTGCCGGGCCGGGTCGGCCGGGTCGTTGCGGGCCCGCTTGGCGTAGGCGAGGTAGGGGGTGTCGGTGAGCCGGCCGGCGAGGTGCACGCCCAGTGCGTCGTAGCCGCCGCCGTTGATCCGCAGGTCGATCACCAGGCCCCGGAGGCCCTGGGCCCGGTCGCGGCTCCGGTCGAGGACGGTGTCCAAGGCCCGGTCCAGCTCGGCGAGTTCGGCGGCGTAGGTGCCCTCCTCGGTGTAGCCGCCGAAGGTGACGATCCGCAGGTACCGCAGCCCACCGGGAAGGTCCGCGGTGGTGATCCGCCCGTTCCCGAACTCCCGGACGGCCGAGGCGTCGGCGAGGTCGCGCGACAGCACGAAGGGCTTCACCTTGTCCTCGAGGGTCGGGGAGGGCATCTCCGTCCCGGGGCGGGTCCGGTAGAAGCGCTCGCTGCCGTACTGGACCGAGACGTGCGCGTCCCGGAGCGGCTCGACGATCTCGGAGAGGAGGGCGAAGAGCTCCGCGTCCGAGCCGGCCGCCTGCGCCCTGGGCCGGTAGCGGTCCCGTACCTGGTGCCAGTCGACGCCCTTGGCGGCGAAGAAGGGGTAGTTCTCCTCGAAGGTCTGCCAGAAGACGTCGAAGGCGGCGAGCCGGTCGGCGGTGGGCTTCTCGGTGCAGGCGGCGGGCAGGGCGGCGATGCGGAGCAGCCCGTGGCTGCCGACGTCCCCGGCCGCGCTGAGCGAGGCGTGGTCCCGGTCCCGGTCCCGGCCCGGACGGACCGTCAGGAGCGTGCCGTCCTCGGTGACGTAGTCGCCGGAGCCGGGGCCGGTGCGCCGCGCGGACTCGCCGGGCAGGCAGCTGACGGCGGTGGTCTGGTACTCCTGGTACACGCCGTCCCGGAGGGTCAGGACGGTGCCGTAGCCGTCCGTGCGCCAGACCCCGTCGGTGACCTGGCTCTGGTGGGCGGTGGCGGCGGGTGCGGCCTGGACCGCGAGGGCGAGTGCGATGGCGGCGACCGTGACGGTGCGCATGGGTGGAGCCTCCCCGAGTGGATCTTCTTGACTCCTCCACCCTGGCCGCCGGAGCCCTTCCCGGGCCATCCGGCCTCCCGGTCGGGCGGGGGTGGGGTTATCCCCCCGGGGCGCTGACCCCTCGTCAGGGCATCGGCGTGTCCGGGGCGAACAGCCGGGCCAGGGCGGCGGTGACCGGCCCGGCGTACCGCGCGGGGAGGTGCTCGGCGGCCCAGGTGGCGGCCAGGGCGAGGAAGTCGGCGAGGTCCCGCTCGACGCCGGCCAGCAGGCGCTCCAGTTCGGCGTGCGAGAGCTCGATCACCGCGCTCGCCGGGTCCTCGGCGTTGACGGTGAGGCGGACCGCGCGCCCGTTGCCGTCCGCATGCGGGCTCAACGGCTCGTGCCCGTACCAGAGTTCGCCGCCCCGGACGACCCCGTACCAGTCGCGCCACTCCTCCACGCTGTCGCAGCAGGCCGGGTCGAAGACCACCCCGGTGGAGGTGTCGGTGACTTGGAGGCCGCCGAACGCCACCAGGTCCTCAACTGTCAGCAGCCCGTGCAGGAAGCCGGCCAGCGGCTCGGCGGGCCGGGGTGGCCGGTCGTCGTCGGCCGGGTCGACGTTGGCCGGGTCGACGTCATTGGTCGCGACGATTCCCAGCATCGCCGTACCGACCTCGGCCGGCGTCAGGCCGCCGTGCAGGGGCTGGAAGGAGAAGTCGGGCACCACGGCCACCGGCCACTGGGCGAATTCCCCCGTGCCGTTGACTTCCACCACGGGCTTCATCACGATCATCCCGGCAGTGTTCCGTACCCGTACCCGGGCCGCACCCGATTTGCCGCCGGGGCCCGTGCAGGAGGAGAGTCCGTGCAGCCGATCACCGACCGCCCGATCCGCTGGGGCGTCCTGGCCACCGGCGGGATCGCCGCCGCCTTCACCGAGGACCTGGCGGCGGTGGAGGGCGCCGTGGTGCACGCGGTCGCCTCCCGCACCGAGGCCGCCGCGCGGGACTTCGCCGGGCGGTACGGCATCCCGCGGGCGTACGGGAGTTGGCGGGAGCTGGCCGCCGACCCCGAGGTGGACGTGGTGTACGTGGCCACCCCGCACTCGGCGCACCAGGAGGCCACCGCGCTGCTGCTGGAGGCGGGCAAGGCGGTGCTGTGCGAGAAGCCGTTCACGCTGAACTCCGGGCAGAGCGCCGAGCTGATCGCCACCGCCCGCAAGCGCGAGCTCTTCCTGATGGAGGCGATGTGGACCTACCTCAACCCCACCGTGCGCCGCCTCACCGAGCTGGTCGCCGACGGCGCGATCGGTGAAGTCCGGTCCGTCCAGGCCGAGTTCGCCTTCGCCGGCCCGACCGAACCGGAGCACCGGCTCTGGGACCCGGCGCTCGGCGGCGGCGCCCTGCTCGACCTTGGCGTCTACCCCGTCTCCTTCGCCCAACTCCTGCTCGGCGAGCCGGAGTCGGTGCAGGCCTGGGCCTCGCTCACCGACCGCGGGGTGGACTCCAACACCGCCGTGCTGCTCGGGCACGCGGGCGGTGCGAGCGCGCTGCTGCACTGCTCCCTGGTCGCCCAGAGCGGCCAGCGCGCCGCCGTCCACGGCACCGAGGGCTGGATCGAGCTGGGGCGGGACTTCTTCCACCCCACCGGCTTCACCCTGCACCGCGAGGGCCGGGACCCGGAGCCGTACCGCTCGGCGCCGGTCCCGGGGAACGGCTACGGGCCGGAGGCCGCCGAGGTGGTCCGCTGCCTGCGGGCCGGCCTCACCGAGTCGCCGTACGTGCCGCTGGACTCGACGCTCGCGGTGATGCGCACCCTGGACGCCGTCCGCGAACGGATCGGCGTGCGCTACCCGGGCGAGTGAGCTTCCGCCCGCCCGGGCAGCGGCTGCCCTGACGACGGATCAGGGCAGCAGGGTGCGCCAGTAGGACCAGAACCGCTCGAGGACGAGCAGGACCAGGACGGTGTACCAGAGCAGCGGCACCGTCCAGTGGTACCGCCCCACCACCCGGCGCAGCCAGGCCGAGTTGTGCAGCGAGAGGTACCAGGCGAGCGGTGTCACCACCGCCCAGACCACCAGGCAGTACGGGCAGAGCGCGCCGATCTCGTACAGCGCCTGGTCGGCCAGCCAGAGCACGAACCCCACCCCGGCCAGGCTGCCGAGCTGCAGGCCGGTCCAGTACCAGCGCCGGTAGCTCGCGCCGGCGAAGAGTCCCGCGCCAGTGGCCAGCACCACCGCGAAGGCGGCCAGGCCGAACAGCGAGTTGGGGACGCCGAAGGCGCTGGCCTGGTCGGTGCGCATGACCGAGCCGCAGCTGATGACCGGGTTGATGTTGCAGCTGGGGACGTAGGCCGGGTCCTTGAGCAGCCGCAGCTTGTCGACCGTCAGGACGCCCGAGGCGGCCAGGCCGAGGGCGCCGCAGGCGGTGAGCAGCCAGGCGAGGCGGCGGTCCGCTGTCGGCGCGGGGGCGGTCACGGTGTGCCCACGCTCTGGCGGACCAGCGCGGCGAAGGCGTCGCCGGTGATCATCTGGTTGTTCGGGAAGACGTTCAGCGGCTTGTCGTCCAGCAGGACGGTGGGGGTGCCGCGCACACCGCTGGCGTTGAAGGCCTTGGCCACCTTGGCGGCCCAGGGCAGGTAGGTGCCCTCCTGGACGGCCTTGACGAAGGCGTCGGTCTTCAGGCCGGGGACATTTCCGGCCAGGTCGAGGATGGTGTTGACGTTGCCGAAGCCGTCCTTGCTCTCGTTCGGCTGGTTGGCGTAGAGCATGTCGTGGAAGGCCTTGAACTTGTCCGGGCCCTCGTTGAGCGCGGCCCCGGCGGCGGCCAGCGCGGTCTTGGAGCCCCGGCCGCCGAGGTTGTCGTCGAGGAAGGCGGCGAGGTGGAACTCGATCTTGTAGGTGCCGTCGTCGGCCAGCTGCTGGATGGTCTTCCCGGCACTGGTCTCGAGCTTCTCGCAGATCGGGCAGCGGAAGTCCTCGTAAACCTTGAGGGTGTGCGGGGCGTCGGCCCTGCCGTAGGTGACCACGGTGGAGTCCGGGCCGGTGGCGTTGGCCGGGACGACCAGCGCGGTCGGGGCCGGGGCGGCGGCCGGCCCGGCGGTGGGCTCGGCGGCGGGCTCGGCGGTGGTGCGGGCCGAGGAGACCACCGTGACCGTGACGCCGGCCAGGGCGAGGACGGCGACCACGGCGCCGGCCGTGGCGAGGCGGCGGCGGGTGGCGGCCCGGCGGGCCTCCGCCTCGCGGGCCTCGACGAGGCGCTCGCGGGCGGCGCCGGTCTGCTTGTCGTTCCTCTTGTCGTTCATCGGGGTGCTCATGGCGGTCCGTCAACTCCTGGGGCGCGGGCAGGCCGGGAAACGGCCGTGCCGTCGGTGGGGTGAGCCGCCGGAGGGGTCGGACCAGCAAGGGTGCGGGTGACGCGCTCCGTCAGCGGGCGAGGGCGAACTCGCGCGCCGGGGGCCCGCGCCGGGGCGCCGGGGTGAGGACCACGCCTTCACGCCGGGGGAGCAGAACGTCCGCGTACGGCGGGGGCGTGAGCGCCCGCGCGGGGAGCGGCAGGGGAGCGAGCAGCAGCGCCCGCAGCGGCGGGGGCAGCAGCCCCGCCAGCATCCGCAGCGCCTCGGCCAGGCCGGTCAGCGCCGCCTCGCCCAGCCGCAGCCAGCAGGCGGCGGCCAGCGCCAGCGCCAGGTGCACCAGCAGCACCAGCGCCTGCGCGCCGACGGTCGCGGTCCCCGGGTTCTCGGTGAACAGCGGCCCGCTCAGCGAACCGCCGCCGCAGACCAGCAGGTCCACACTGCGGGCCGGCGCGGCACAGGCATCCTGCCCGAGGTTGAAGGCCGCGTTCAGCAGCAGCTCGACCGGCACCATCACGGCCACCAGGTGCAGCAGCTTGTGCTGCCGCGTCCCGCAGGCCGCCAACGCGACCAGGAACACCGCAAGGGTGGCCAGCAGCACCAGCGAGAGCGGCAGCGGCCGGCCGGTCACCAGGACCTGGCCGAGCGCGGACAGCGGAACGGCGAGCGCGGTGAACACCGCTGCCCGCACCGCCTTCACCGCCCGGTCGCCACTCATCGTGGGGAGTATGGCACGCCCCACCACGCCCGCACGAGCCCCCGTCCCGCCCGACGGCCGTGCGGCGGCGGCCACCTGACGGACTGTCGGCCCGCCTTCCTCCGGTGGCGGGCGGTGGGTGCCGCTCCGGAGGCGGTCCTGCCTTGACGGTCCGTCGGCTCGGGGGATGGCCTGCCCCGTCCGCCGCCGCGGGCGCCCCCGTCGGCCGTCCCCGGGTGCGCCGCGCCCGGGGGCGGCGAAACCTGGAGGGGTCCGGTCGGGAGAGAGGTGAGGGCGGTGGCGGTGGAGCGCACGGTGGAGCTGTTGGCGGTGCGGGTGGCCCAGCAGGTGGTGGTGCTGTCCGGGCTGGAGCCGCTGGTACGGGCCGACGTCCCGGACGCCGTGCACCGGATGAGGGTCGCCGCCCGGCGGCTGCGCAGCGCGCTGCGCGAGTACGGCGACCCGGGCCGCGCCCTGGCCGCCGAGCTGCGCTGGCTGGGCGGCGCGCTGGGCGGCGCCCGGGACGCGGAGGTGCTCGGCGCGGCGCTGGCCGCCGAGGCGCTGGCCCTGCCGCCCGAACTCGGCCCCGAGGAGATCGCCGCCGAACTCGCCGCCTGGACCCGCCACCGCAGCGCCCTCGGCCGGGCCGCCGCCCTGGCGGCGCTGGACAGCCCGCGCTACCGGGCCCTGCTCGGCGACCTCGGCGAGCTGACGGTCCGTCCGCTGGAGGGAGAGGGCCTCCCGGAGCCGGCCGAGCTGGTGGCCGCGGCCAAGCGGCGGGTCCGCCGCCGCCTCAAGCGCGCCCGCAAGACCGCCGGAGCCGAGCGCGACCGGGCCCTGCACGAGGCCCGCAAGGCGGCCAAACGGGCCCGGTACCTCGGCGAGAGCCTCGGGGTGCCCCGGCTGGCGGGCCGGATGAAGGCCCTTCAGGACGTGCTCGGCCTCCACCAGGACTCGGTGGTGGCGCGCGCCGCCCTGCGCGAACTGGCCCGGGAGGGCCACGCCTTCGAGTACGGCGTGCTCTACGCCGGGCAGGCGGCGGTCGCCCGGGCGGTGGAGCGCCAGGTCTGCTGACGGTCACCACCTCACGGACCGTCAGCGGGGCGGCGGGTCAGTCGATCCCGAGCGGGCCGATGCCCAGGTCCTCCCGCATCAGGTGCCGCATCCGCGCCATCGCCTCGCGCCGCTCGGCCACCAGCGGCGCGTCGTCGGCCGAGCCGACGGCCACACCGCGGGCGTAGGCGTCACGGATCGCCCGCAGGCAGTGGAACGCCTCGTTCCCCGCCCGCACCACCTGCGGCGGGCCCACCAGCCAGAGGCGCTCGCTCGCCGTGTAGATGCCCGAGCGGCGCACGGCCTCCCGCACCGCCGCGTCGCGCGCCGACTCGGACATGTGGTCGCCCAGGGCGACGGCCCGCACCTCCTCGCCCGCGGCCTTGAGCGCGGACACGTACTCGGTGTACGCCTCGCGCCGCACCTCCAGGGCGTGCCGGGTCGACTCCCGCCGCCACCGGTTGCGGTCGGCGACCAGGGTGGCGGCGATGCCGATGCCGGCACCGGTCAGCGTGGAGAGCAGGGGCATCCAGTCCATGGGGGACAGCTTGTCGAAAGCGGTCCGCCGCCGCTGCCGAATTCTGACGGCCGGTCAGCAGCACTCTAGGATTCGGGCCATGCACCCCGCCGAGGCCCGCTCGCTCCCCGATCTGGCCACCCTGGACCGCGAGGTCACCCACTGCCGGGCCTGCCCCCGGCTGGTCGAGTGGCGCGAGGAGGCCGCCCGGGTCAAGCGCCGCGCGTACCAGGACTGGGACTACTGGGCCCGTCCGGTCTCCGGCTTCGGCCCGCCGGACGCCGCGCTGCTGCTGGTCGGCCTCGCGCCCGCCGCCCACGGCGCCAACCGGACCGGCCGGATCTTCACCGGTGACCCCTCCGGCGATGTCCTCTACCGCACCCTGTTCGGCCTTGGCCTGGCCAACCGCCCGGAGTCCGTGGTGCACGGCGACGGACTGGAGCTGTACGGCGTCCGGATCACCGACCCGGTCCGCTGCGCGCCGCCGGAGAACAAGCCCAGCACCGAGGAGCGTGACACCTGCCGCCCTTGGATCGCACGGGAGTTGGAGTTCCTGCGCCCCACCGTCCGCACCGTGGTCGCGCTCGGCGGCTTCGCCTGGCAGGCCGTCCTCCCGGTGCTCGCCGAGGCCGGCTGGCAGATCCCGCGCCCCCGCCCCAAGTTCGGCCACGGCGCCGTCGCCGACCTCCCGGCGGCCGACGGCGGCCCGCCGCTGAAGCTGGTCGGCTGCTACCACGTCAGCCCCCGCAACACCTACACCGGCCGCCTGACCACCTCCATGCTCCGCGAGCTGCTCGCCGAGGCGGCCCGCTCGGCGGGGCTGGAGCCCGTGGAGCAGCGGACCTGACCCGCCCGGCGGTGACGGCCTCCGGGCGGGCGCGGAGGAATTCCGGAAAACTCTTCGCGTCCCGTGTCGATCCGGCGCCGTGCCGTTCGACCTGTGGTGGAGAGGGGCGGGAAGCGGGCCCCGTGAACGAGGAGAGACGACGATGGCGAAGTACATGCTGATCATGCGCGGCACGGACGAGTCGACCGCGAAGATGATGGAGACCCCGTTCGAGGAGATGCTCGAGACCGTGGGCCGGTTCAACGAGGAGCTGATCCGGGCGGGCGTCCTGGTCGCGGCCGAGGGCCTCGACGACCCGGGCCAGGGCGTGGTGGTGGACTTCAGCGGGGAGACCCCGGTCGTCACCGACGGCCCGTACGGCGAGACGAAGGAGCTGTTCGGCGGCTTCTACCTGATCGACGTCGCCTCGAAGGAGGAGGCGGTGGAGTGGGCCAAGCGGCTGCCGGCCTTCCCCGGCTCGAAGTGCGAGGTCCGCCGGGTGCCGGGCATCGAGGAGTTCCCGCAGGACAACGAGTGGATCGTCAAGGAGCGGGCGTGGCGCGAGCAGACCGGCCAGATCTGACCGGCGCGGCCGAGGGCGGCCCGCCCGTCGCCGAGTCGGCGCGGCGGGCCGTCGAGGCGGTCTGGCGGATCGAGTCGCCGAGGATCGTCGGGGCGCTGACCCGCTACACCGGGGACTTCGCGCTGGCCGAGGACATCGCCCAGGAGGCCTTGGCGGAGGCCCTGGTCAGCTGGTCGCGGGACGGCGCCCCGGCCAACCCGGTCGGCTGGCTGCTGGCGACCGCGCGCCGGCGGGCGATCGACGGCTTCCGTCGGAAGTCGGCGCTGAACGAGCGGTACGCCCTGCTGGCCGGTGAGCTCGGCGACGGCGAGTTCAACGCGGGCGCCGCGGGCGCGGGCGGCCAGGAGGACCAACTGCCGTGGGATCCCGACCGGGTGGAGGACGACGTCCTGGCGCTGGTGTTCACCGCCTGCCACCCGGTGCTCGCCCCCGAGGCCAGGGTGGCGCTCACCCTGCGGGTGGTGGGCGGCCTGTCCAGCGAGGAGATCGCCCGGGCGTTCCTGGTGCCGGTACCCACCGTCCAGGCCCGGATCACCAGGGCGAAGAA
This sequence comes from Kitasatospora sp. NPDC088742, assembly GCF_055584905.1. NCBI lineage: Bacteria > Bacillati > Actinomycetota > Actinomycetes > Kitasatosporales > Streptomycetaceae > Kitasatospora > Kitasatospora sp. NPDC088742. The sequence goes on from NZ_JBVJLD010000001.1 coordinate 392,947, forward strand.
GACCCTGGCCGCGGCCCGGGTCCCCTTCGAGCTGCCGTCCGCCGCCGAACGGCCGGCCCGGCTCGGCGCCGTCCTCAGCGTGCTCTACGTGATCTTCACCGAGGGATCGACGGCGACGGCCGGCGAGGACCTGCTGCGCCCCGGCCTCGCCTACGAGGCGGTCCGTCTGGCCCGTACGCTCGCCGCCCTGCTGCCCGCCGAGCCGGAGGTGTCCGGGCTGCTCGCGCTGCTGGAGCTGACCGCCGCGCGCTTCCCGGCCCGGACCGGGCCCGACGGGGAGGCGGTGCTGCTGGAGGACCAGGACCGGCGCCGGTGGGACCGGTCGGCGATCCGCCGCGGCCTGGCGGCGCTCGGCCGGGCCGCGGCGGCGGGGCGCGGCCTGGGGCCGTACGGCCTGCAGGCAGCCATCGCGGGGTGCCACGCGCGGGCCGACTCGGTGGCCGGGACGGACTGGGAGCGCATCGTGCTGCTGTACGAGGCGCTCGGCAGGGTGGCCCCCTCGCCGGTCGTCGAGCTCAACCGGGCGGTGGCCGTCGCGATGGCGGGCGAGCCGCAGCGGGCCCTGGGCCTGGTCGACGACCTGGCCGTCTCCGGCCGCCTGTCGGGCTCGCACCTGCTGCCGACCGTGCGCGGCGAGTTGCTCGTCCGCCTGGGCCGGACCGCCGAAGCCCGGGAGGAGCTCGCGCTCGCCGCGCGGCTGTGCCGCAACGACCGTGAACGGGCCGTGCTGCTGCGCAAGGCGGCCGCGCTCGGGTAGGCCGGCGGGCGGGCCGGAGTAGCGTGGGAGGCGGGTCCGCAGGATCGGCCTGCCGAGGTGACGGCCATCATGATCGTGCTGGGTGTGGTGCTGGCGGTGCTGGTGCTGGCCGCGTTGCTGAGCGGGTCGGGGGCCCGGGTGGTGCAGCAGTACCAGCGGGGAGTGGTGTTCAGGTTCGGGCGGGTGCGGGAGGAGATCCGGCAGCCGGGCCTGGCGCTGATCGTGCCGGTGATGGACCGGATGAAGCGGGTCAACGTCCAGATCATCACCATGCCGATCCCGGCGCAGGAGGGCATCACCCGGGACAACGTGACGGTGAGGGTGGACGCCGTCGTCTACTTCAACGTGGTGGACCCGGTCCGGGCCACGGTCAACGTGCAGGACTACGAGTTCGCCATCTCCCAGGTGGCGCAGACCTCGCTGCGCTCGATCATCGGCAAGAGCGAGCTGGACGACCTGCTGGCCAACCGGGAGCCGCTGAACCAGGGGCTGGCCCTGATGCTGGACAGCCCGGCGCTGGGCTGGGGCATCCAGATCGACCGGGTGGAGATCAAGGACGTGGCGCTGCCGGAGTCGATGAAGCGGTCCATGTCCCGGCAGGCCGAGGCGGAGCGGGAACGGCGGGCCCGGATCATCACCGCGGACGGCGAGTACCAGGCCTCGGCCCGGCTGGCCGAGGCTGCGACGATCATGAGCCGGGCCCCGGCGGCGCTCCAACTCCGGCTGCTGCAGACCGTGGTGGAGGTCGCGGCGGAGAAGAACTCGACCCTGGTGCTGCCCTTCCCGGTGGAGCTGCTGCGGTTCCTCGACGTGGCGACGAAGGAGAAGGAGGCCGGTGCGGGCGGCGGCCCCGGTGCGGGCGGTGGCGAGGCTCCGGAGGGCGGCTCAGGATGGGAGGGGACCCGAGGTCAGGAGGCCGGATCGTGAGTATGGCGAGAGACATCATGCACCCCGGCGCCGAGTGCGTCCGGGAGCACCAGACCCTGGCCGAGGCGGCCCGGATCATGAAGGAGCGGGACGTCGGAGCGCTGCCGATCTGCGGGGAGGACGAGAAGCTGCTGGGCATCCTCACCGACCGGGACATCGTGCTCCGGTGCGTGGCCGACGGGCGCGACCCGGGCTCCGTGACGGCCGGTGAACTCGCCCAGGGCAGGCCGATGGTGGTGGAGGCCGACGAGGACACCGAGCAGGTGCTGCGGGTGATGGAGCAGTACCGGGTGCGGCGGCTGCCGGTGATCAACCACCCCGAGCACAAGCTGGTGGGCATGATCAGCGAGGCCGACATCGCGCGCGGGATGCCGCAGGAGCGGGTGGCGGAGTTCGTCTCCGCGATCTGCGCCGAGCCGGACTGAGGAGCAGGTGAGCAGGCGTCAGGGCGCCGGTCCGTCCCCGTGGACGGACCGGCGCCCTTCTGGCGTGCCGGGTCAGCCCGGGAAGGCGTAGACGGTGGTGGCGTGGGCGGCCACCGCCTCGGTGCCCTCGGCGGTCAGGGTGACGTCGAGGAAGGCCAGCCGCCGGCCGAGCTTGGTGATCCGGGCCTCCACCAGGACGTCGGCGCCGAGCACCGCGCGCTGGAAGGTGATCGACTGCTGGGCGGTGGTCATCGGCCCGAAGCCGCCGAGGGCGGCGGAGACGGCGATGACGCTCGCGGTGTCGGCGGCGGCCATCAGGGCCTGCCCGGAGAGCCCGCCGCCCTCCCGGGCGAGCTGGTCGGACCACGGCAGCCGGAGCACCGCGTGCCGCTCGCCCGTCTCGGTCACCGACAGGCCCAGGGCCTGCACCCAGGGCGCGAAGTGGTCGGCCAGGATCTTGTCCGCCTCGGCGGTGGTGATGGTCACCGGGCCATTGTGGCGTCCGGGCGGGCCCGCACGCCAGGGACCGGCGGCAGCCGTGGAGGACGCTGACGGGCGGTCAGGCGGCGAGCGCCACGCCCGTGGTGGCTCCGGCGAGGGCGGCCCAGACCACCTCGGGGTGCTTGATGTCGCTGTGGGCGCCGGAGAACGGCGACTGGTCCTCCTTGATCACCTCGTCGCCCCGGAGCCGGTAGAAGTGCCCGGCCCGGAGCGGGTACGGCTGCCCGGCCGGCCGGAGGTCGAACTGCTCGGCCCCGCCCTGCTGGAAGCCGTCGTGGCCCATGCCGCCCCAGCGGTAGGTGAGGTCCGAGGCGGCCTGGTCGTCCTCGTTGTTGAGCAGCGAGGCCGCCGGGTACCACCAGCCGACCGCCCGGTCGCCGAGCGAGAAGGTGGAGAGCAGCGGGCCGGCCACCCGGTCGAAGTACGGGGCCAGGAAGCCGCTGTGGCCGGTGTCCACCGGGATCGGGGCGGCGAAGGAGAAGTGCGAGAACGCGCCCTGGACCAGCAGCAGCGAGGCGACCGGGCTGCCGATGCCCTCGGGGAGGCCGGGCAGCGCGAAGGAGACCAGCCGGGCGCCGAAGCTGTGGCCGATCAGGTGGACCCGCAGCCCGCCGTTCGTCGAGCGCGCGCACTGGCCCAGCAGCGGGCCGAGCCCGTCGCGGCCGACCACCCCGGCCCGGTTCTTCATCTCGTAGTAGCTGGCGGTGCGCAGCGCCTCCCGGGCGCCGTGCCAGAGCACCTTGAAGGGGTTGGGGATCCCCTGGGCGTCCCCCTGCTCGCTGGAGAGCCCGGCCAGTGCGCTGAACACCTCGCCGGTCGGCTTCTCCAGCACGGCCTGCTGACCGCTGTCCTCGTCGGCCAGCGAGGGCGAGGTGACCAGGCCGGCCACCAGCTGGTGGCAGCGGCTCAACTGCTCGGCGCTCTCCGGCTGTTGCTCCAGCAGCGCGGTGACGGCGGCCAGCTTCTGCTGCTCGGCCGGGGCGAAGGCCGGGCCGAGCGCGGTGGCCAGTTCGGCCGGGGTGGAGGGGTCGGAGGGGGTGTCGGGGGCGTCCTCGGGGAAGAGCAGCGAGGGCCAGTACACCCCGGCCACGCCCACCTTGCCCTGCCAGGACGGGGCGAACGCGGCCAGCTGGCGGGCGAGTTCGCCGAAGGTGTAGGAGTAGAGCGCCCTGGCTCCGTCCTCCGAGTTGTTCCAGCCGTGGGAGAAGACGAACAGCTCCCGCACCCCGCTGCCGGGCAGGCCGGCCACCAGGCCGTCGTCCGACAGCAGGGTCCCGTCGCGGTCGAACCGGACCTCCCAGTACGGGAGTCCGGCAATCGGTGCAGCCATGGTGCGGTCAACTCCTCTTCGCGGGTCGCTAGACGGCGGACATCACACGCATCAGGTCGAGCAGGCCGTGCCCCTCCAGGTAGCGGTCGCGGCCGAGCGAGGTGGCGTTGGCGCAGAACAGCTCCTTGACCTCGCGCGGGCGGCCGGTGAACTCCGGCCGGACGGAGAGGAAGGCGGCGACCGCGCCGGAGACGTGCGGGGCGGCCATCGAGGTGCCGCTCAGTTCGGTGTAGACCGCCGTGCCCGGACTCCCGGGCGGCAGCAGGGTGGTGAGGTCGCCGAGCAGGGATCCGGTCGCGCAGGAGGTGATCCGCTCGCCCGGGGCCAGCAGGTCGGGCTTGAGGCGGCCGTCCAGGGTCGGCCCCTTGGAGGAGTTGTAGGTGACCCCGTACTCGTGCGGGCGGTCGCGGTGGGTGGAGCCGACGGTGATCGCGCCGTCCGCGTTGCCCGGGTCGGTGATGGAGGCGAGCACGCCCCGGGTGTCGGTGCCGCCCTCGCCGGGCAGCCGGGTGCCGAAGCCGCCGTTGCCCGCGCTCACCACGACCACCACGCCGCTGGCGGCCAGCAGGTTGACCTCCCGGCAGACCGGGCTCTGGCCGCAGGCGTACTCGCTGGCGTCCCAGGGGCAGCCCAGGCTGAGGTTGACCCCGTGCACCACCAGCAGCCGGCCGCCGGTGTTCACCTTCTCGCGCAGGTAGTAGAGCGCCTCGATCACCGCGCTGGACGAGGTGACCAGCGAACTCCCGCGCTGCGCCAGCACCTTGAGGCTCACCAGCTTGGCGCGTGGGGCGATGCCGCGCAGCGTCCGGCCCTCGGCGAGCTCCCGGGTCTTGCGGATCGGCAGGCCGCCGACCTGTTCCAGCCGGGTGATCAGCGGGATGGTGCCCCCGGGTAGGGCGCCGGCGATGATCCCGGCCACGTGGGTGCCGTGGCCCGCCGGGTCGGTGAGCGGCTGGTCGAGCGCCCCGACCGATTCGTCGCCGGGTACCAGGGCGGTGAAGTCCCGGTGCAGGGAGGCGACTTGACCGCTCAGTGTGCCGCTGGCGAAGTGCGGGTGGTGCTCGTCGATGCCGCTGTCCATGACCGCCCAGACCACGCTCTCGCCGCTGGCCCCGTAACAGCGGGCCACCGCGTCGGCCTTGATGGTGGAGACCGAGCGGTCGATGTGCGCCTCCAGCGTGTAGTCCGGCCAGACCCGGAAGACGGTGGGGCGCGGGGACTCGCGGTCGCGGCGCAGCAGGGCCTGGATCTCCTCGGGGTTGAGCAGGCAGCGCAGGAAGCTGGCGGCGATCCGGACGGGCACCCGCTCGGTGGAGAACAGCTCGGCGTACAGGTTCAGGAAGGCCGTCCGGGTCAGCTCGGTGTCCGGGTCCCGGGTGAGGTCCACCTCCACCAGCACCGGGCTGCGGTCGCCCGCCATCACCGGCACCACGTGCTCGCGGGTCGAGGACGGGGTGGAGGGCTGCAGGATCGGTCCGACCTGGCTCCGGGACGGGTCCACCTGGCTCCGGGACGGGTCCATCCGCATCCTGACCACCTCCCGCGGCGGCGTCACGGTACTCCCTCGCTCCACCATGCGCCCGCCCGCGGGGGCTGTCATCCGGGGTCGGAACGGAGCGCCTCCAGCAGCAGTTCGGCCAGGTGGACGGCGCGGCGGCCGCCGCCGAGCTGGGCGATCTGGGTCCGGCAGCTGAAGCCGTCGGCCAGCAGCACCGTCTCCGGGGCGGCGGCCCGGACGGCCGGGAGCAGGACGCGTTCGGCGGCCGCGGTGGAGACCTCGTAGTGGCCGCGCTCGAAGCCGAAGTTCCCGGCCAGGCCGCAGCAGCCGGAGTCGAGGACCTCGTTGTGCAGGCCGAGCCGGGCGTCCAGGCGGCGGTCGGCGGCGGTGCCCAGCACGGCGTGCTGGTGGCAGTGGGTCTGGGTGATCGCGTGCACGCCGTCCAGCCGGGGGAGCTCGACCTCGTCCAGGTCGAGGAACTCGGCCAGGGTGCGCACCCGCCCCGGGACGTCCCCGGCGGCCGGGCCGAGCAGCCGGGGCAGCTCCTCGCGGAGCGCGGCGGTGCAGCTCGGATCGAGCCCGACGATCGGCAGGCCGGGCGGCAGGGCGCGCAGGCTGCGCCGCAACACGGCCCGGGCGACGCCGAGTTGGCCGGTGGAGTACCAGGTGAGGCCGCAGCAGACCGGGCCCTCGGGCAGCCGGACGGAGTACCCGAGGTGCTCCAGCAGCTCGACGGCGGCCCGGGCCGGGGCCGGGTCCAGGTGGTTGGTGAAGGTGTCCGGCCAGAGCAGCACGGGGGTGCCGGCGGCCTTGGGCCGGGCCCGGTACCAGCGCTCGAAGCTCTGCTCGGCCAGTGGCGGCAGCGGGCGGCGCGGGTCGATGCCGCCGAGGCGCTTGAGCAGGGCGGCGGCGGGAGAGCGGAAGAGGCGGTTCACCAACTTCGGTGCCACGGCGGCCCGCAGGGTCAGCGGGAGCCAGCCCATCGCGTAGTGCGAGCGCGGGCGCAGCCGCCGGCGGTGGTGCTGGTGCAGGAACTCGGCCTTGTAGGTGGCCATGTCCACGTGCACCGGGCAGTCGCTCGCACAGCCCTTGCAGCCCAGGCAGAGGTCCAGCGCCTCGCGGACCTCCTCCGAGCGCCAGCCGTCGGTGACGAGTGCCTCCGGGGCGGGCACCAGCTCGCCGCGGAGCATCTCGGCCAGCAGCCGGGCGCGGCCCCGGGTGGAGTGCCGCTCCTCCTCGGTGGCCATGTAACTCGGGCACATCACGCCGGTGGTGGTGTCCACGCACTTGCCCACCCCGACGCAGCGGTGCACCGCCTTGAGCAGGCTGCCGTCGTCCCGCTCGTACGGCAGCGCCAGCGGCAGCAGGTCCCGGCCGGGGAAGCGCAGGTCGGCGTCGAGCGGGCGCGGGTCGACCAGGGCGCCCGGGTTGAGCAGGTTGGCCGGGTCCCAGATCCGCTTGAAGTCGCCGAACAGGGCGATCACCTCCGGCGGGTACATCCGGGGCAGCAGCTCGGCCCTGGCCTGGCCGTCGCCGTGCTCGCCGGAGAGCGAACCGCCGTGCGCCACCACCAGGTCGGCCGCCTCCGTCATGAACTCCCGGAACAGCGGCAGCCGTTGATGGTCCGTCAGCGGGAAGTCGAGGCGCAGGTGGATGCAGCCCTCGCCGAAGTGCCCGTACGGGACGCCGTGCAGGCCGTGCCGGGCCAGCAGGGCGCGCAGCCCGCGCAGGTAGTCGCCGAGCCGCTCCACCGGCACGGCGGAGTCCTCCCAGCCCGGCCAGGCCTCGCCCCCCGAGGGGGTGCGGGTGACGATCCCGGCCCCGGCCTCCCGGACGGCCCAGAGCTGGCGCTGCTCGGCCGGGTCGGTGACCACGGTGACGCTCGCCCGGCGCTCCCGGCGGACGGCCTCGGCCAGCTCCCGGGCGGCGGCCAGTGCCTCGGCGGGGGTGGCGCCGCCGGTCTCCAGGAAGAGCCAGCAGCGGCCCTCCGGCAGCCGGTCCATTGCCGCCGGGCGGGGCCCGGCGGCGAGCAGCGCCTCGACCAGGTCGGCCGCCATCCCCTCGGCGGTCAGCGGGCGCAGCGGCAGCAGGGCGGGCACCGCGTCGGCGGCGGCGGTCTCGTCCGGGTACCCGGCCACCACCAGGGCGGTGGCCGCCGGGGCCTCGACCAGCTTCACGGTGGCGCCGAGCAGCAGCGCGCAGGTGCCCTCGGTGCCGGTCAGCGCCCGGGCCAGGTCGTGGCCGCGCTCGGGCAGCAGGGCGTCCAGCGGGTACCCGGAGGTGCGGCGGGGGAGCGTCGGCATCCCCTGGCGCAGCACCGCGAGCCGGGAGTCCGTCAGGTCCTGGAGCGCGCGGTGCAGTTCGCCCTCCCGGCCGGGGCGCTCGCGCAGCCGGGTGCGCTCGGCGGGGGTGAGCGGGCCGGTGACGGTCAGTTCGGTCGAGTCGGCGAGCAGCAGGTCCAGCGCGTGCAGGTTGTCCGAGGTGCGGCCCCAGGCCAGCGAGTGCGAGCCGCAGGAGTCGTTGCCGATCATCCCGCCCAGGGTGCAGCGGCTGTGGGTGGACGGGTCGGGCCCGAAGCGCAGCCCGTACGGGCGGGCGGCGGCCTGGAGGGTGTCCAGCACGGTGCCCGGCTCGACGGTGGCGGTGCGGGCCTGCGGGTCGACCTCCAGCACCCGGCCGAGGTGGCGGCGGAAGTCCAGCACCACCGCGCCCGGGCCGATCGCCTGGCCGCCGATGCTGGTGCCCGCCCCGCGCGGCACGATCGGCACCCCGTGGGCCCGGCAGAGCGCGACGGCGGCCCGGACGTCGTCCAGGCCGGCCGGCTTGACCACGCCCAGCGGCGGATGGCGGTAGTTGGAGGCGTCGTGTCCGTAGACGGCGCGCTCGGCGGTGGAGAAACGGACCTCGCCGCGGAGCTCTCGGCGCAGGGCACGGGCCAGGTCGGCAGTCGGCATGGCACCGATCATTCCAGCAACTGCCCCACCCCGGTGGGAGGTGATGCCATGTCATGTGGCACCCTGTGGGGCCATGAGCGATCTTGAGGAGAACCCTTACATCGCAGGGCTGCCCTTCGGCCAGGACCTGCCCGTGCCCGAGGCCGCTTCGTGGGAGATCTTCCCGCTGGCCGGCGAGCTGACCGTCAAGCACCTGGAGCCCTTGGTGCTCCCCGAGCCGCCCCGGCACGGCGAGGACGGCCCGGAGAGCTGCGACGAGTGCAAGCGCCCGGACGAGTCCTTCCTCTGGACCGACGAGCACTGGCGCCTGACCGCCCTGCGCGAGCCGGGCTCGCTGCCCGCCACCCTGCTGCTCTTCCCCCGCGCCCACCACGACCTGGCCGACCTGCCGTCGGAGCGCTCGGCCGAGATCGGCCCGATGCTCCAGCGGATCGAGCGGGCGGTCAAGCGGATCGGCGGGATCGGCCGGGTGCACGTGAACCGCTGGGGCGACGGCGCCGCCCACCTCCACCTGTGGCTGCTGGCCCGCCCCGAGGGCATGCTGCAGCTGCGCGGCAGCTTCCTGCCGCTCTGGGACGAGGTGCTCCCGCCGGTCGGCACCGAGCTCTGGGCGGCGCACAACACGGTGATCGCCGCCGCGATGGCGGAGGACGGCGGCACCGCGCACGTCTGACCGTCCGTCCGGCCGGGCGGGTGGCCGCCCGTCTCGCGGCGTCGGTGTCGGGCCGTCAGCGGCGGCCCGACACCGCCGTGCGGGCGATCTGGCCGAGCTTGGCCACCTCGAAGGCCGGGTAGGCGCCGTTCGCCAGCAGGGAGAACTTGACGCCCTCCCGGCCCGCGGGCCGGCGGTAGCCCTCCGGCAGGTGGGCACGGTACGCCTCGGCCGCGCGCTGGAAGAACTGCGGGCGCTCGGCCCGGTCCACGCAGCCGGCCAGGTCGAAGACGAACAGCAGGTGCCGCACCATCCGAGTGAAGAGCGGCGCCCGGAACGGCTCCAACTCCGGCTTGCCGTCCAGGAGTTCGAAGCTGCTCTGGTACTGCTCGAACAGGTCGAAGTGGCTGCTGCCGGGCGAGCCGGTCGGGTGCACGGTGTGCCGGCGGCGGATCCGCACGCACTCGCGCTCCAGCACCGCGACCCGGCGGGCCGTCAGCATCGCCTGGTGGACCACCGGGATCTCCTCGTAACTGCCGTCCGGGAAGGGCGGTATCAGCCCCCGCCGGATCAGCCGGTCCCAGACCAGCGGCGGCGCGCCCAGCAGCTCGGGGTGGTCCAGCGGTCCGAACACCCCGTGCCCGGCCCCGGCCCGGGCCGTGGCCAGCTCCGCCAGCAGCTCGGCCGAGCCGCCGGGCCAGACCCGGCCGCGGTGCTCGCGGTCGTGGCCGAACATCAGCACGTCCACCGGCCCGGTCTCGGTCAGCCGCTCCGCCAGCACGCCGAGCGCGTCCGGGTCGAGCAGGTGGTCGCTGTCCAGGAAGAGCAGGTACTCGCCGACCGCGCGGGCCGTCCCCGCGTTCCGGGCCCGGCCGATGCCGACCGCCGCGTTCAGCCGGAGCATCCGCACCCGCGGGTCGCGCAGCTCGTACGCGGCCGCCACGCGCTCGGGGGAGTCCGGGGAGCGGTCCACGACGAGGAGCACCTCGAAGTCGCGCAGGGTCTGCGCGAGGAGGGAGTCCAGACAGTCCGTCAGCTGGTGCTGCCGGTCGTAGACGGGGAGCACCACGGAGATCAGCGGGTTGTGCATGGCCGGAGGCTAGGTGTGCGTACACGGCCAGGCAAAGGTTGGAAAAGCCGCATAGCGGGAGATCACCGGGCAGAGCCGGAGCAACGTGCCCAGGATCTTCACTGCCTCCGCACGGAAGGACGCCGGGCGGTCACCCTCGGTTCAGGGTGACCGCCCGGCGGTGGTTGATCGGGGATCAGTACCAGTTGTGGGACTGCCAGAAGCTCCACGCGGCGCACGGGCTGCCGTAGCGCTCGTTCATGTAGTCGAGGCCCCACTTGATCTGGGTGGCGGCGTTGGTGCGCCAGTCCGAGCCGGCCGAGGCCATCTTGGAGCCGGGCAGGGCCTGGACCAGGCCGTACGCGCCAGAGGAGGCGTTGGTCGCGCTGACGTTCCAGCCGCTCTCGCGCTCGACGATGTTGCTGAAGCACTGGAGCTGGCCGGCCGGGACGATCTGCGCGGCGATCTGCTTCGGCGAGCCGCTCGGGGCGGCCAGCGCGCTGCGCTGCTGGCTGCGGGAGGCGGCCTCGGAGTCGGCCTTGGCCTTCGCGTCGGCGGCGGCCTTGGCGTCGGCGGCGGCCTTCGCGTCCGCCTTGGCCTTGGCGTCGGCCTTCGCCTTGGCATCGGCGTCGGCCTTGGCCTTCGCGTCGGCCTGGGCCTTGGCCTTGGCGTCGGCGTCCGCCTTGGCCTTCGCGTCGGCGGCGGCCTGGGCCTGCTGGGCGTCCTGGGCGGCCTTGGCGTCGGCGGCCGCCTTGGTGTCGTCGTCGGCCTTGGCCTGCGCCTGGGCGGAGGCCTCGGCGAGCGCCTTGGCGTCGGCCTCGGCGGTCCGCTGGGCGTCGGCGGCGGAGCTCGCGGCGGCGGCCGAGACGGAGGCGGCGGCGGCCTGCGGGGCGGCCTGGGCGTTGCCGGTGTCCTGCGGCAGCGCCAGCGCGAGGGTGGCGGAGCCCGCCACGGCGAGGGTGGCGACACCGGTGATGAGGGCGTTGCGGCGGTTCTTGGGGAGCGGGAACTGCATGGAGGTGACGACCTCTTCCGTCGGGCGGCCGCACCGGGCACGGGGGTACCGCAGGACGTGTTCGGGGGAACAGTCAGCGTGCCGTGCGTCGGCGGCCAGGGCGCTCCGGGGTGAGCCGGGGCTGGCGGGGGAGGGCGGGACCGGGCCTGCTGGACCGACCGCGCTGCCTTGTGGACCTGGCCATTCTTGGCAGACCGCTCCGGCGGTGGCAAAGACCCCTGAAACGACTCCCGGTAGTAGATGCGGCACCGCGCCGGACCCCCGCCGGGCGCCCCGGAAAGCGTTGCCCGGGCCGCTCCCGGCCTCGGATCCCGACCCTCGGCACCCCCTGGGCCAGCACGGTTCCCGGCCCCGGGCGGGCTGCGGGCACGGGTCGGAACGGCATAAGGGCGCTTACCCCGGGTTTATCTCCTACGCAGGGCAGTAGACCCGCCGGAGCGTGTGGGCGGCCTCACAGGGGCGGGCCGCCGAGGTCGGCGCAGCGTGGCCGGCCGGTCACCGCCGCGGCCGTGGAGATCACGGGCCGCCAGGAGTGACCAGTCCGGATTCGTAGGCCAGCACCACGAGCTGGGCCCGGTCCCGCGCGTTCAGCTTGGTCATCGCGCGGTTGACGTGGGTCTTCGCCGTCAGAGGGGTGATCTCCATCCGTTCGGCGACCTGATCGTTGGACAGACCGTGGGCGACCAGCGCGACGGCCTCGCGTTCGCGGGCGGTCAGCTCCGCCAGCGCCGCGGCGGCCCCGGGCGCGACCGGCGGCGGCTGCGCCACGTAGCGCTCGATCAGCCGCCGGGTGATCGAGGGAGCGAGCAGGGCGTCCCCGCGCGCGGCGACCCGGACCGCGTGCAGGAAGTGGCGTTCGACCCGGACGGTGGCGGTGGCGGCCCCCGCGTGGCGGGCGACGTTGGTGAGGGACTCCTGCACGATCCGGTAGAAGGTGATCGGGCGGAGCAGGCGCGGCCCGGGGCGGCCCGGGGCCGTGGCGGTGGTGGTGGCCGGGCTGCTCGCGGCGGTCGCCGGCGGAACGGTGGCGGTCACGGCCGAGGGCGGCCTGGGCACCGGCAACGGGCTCGGCGGCGGCGTGGTGGCCGTCCTGCTCGGGCCGGCCGGAGCGGTGCTCGGCCGACTCGCCCTGACGCGCGGCCGTCCGGCCCGATGAGCGGTCCGGGCAACTGACGCGGCGCGCCGGGCCCGTCGCCCCGTCGTGGACGGTCGTCGAGGGCAGCCCCGGGTGACGGGTCGTGAGTGGTGATCTCCCATACTGGGCCGGTGATTTTCCTGCTGATCGTGCCGCTGGTCCTCGGTCTCTACGCGCTGGTGCACTGGTACCTCTGGCGCAGGCTGGTCCGCGACGTCTCCGCGCCCGGCGGGCGCTGGCGCCGGACCGGCACGGTGCTGGCGGTGGCGCTTCCGCTGACCGGCCTCGGCGCGCTGGTGGGCGGCCGGCTGCTGCCGCTGAGCGCGGAGCGGTGGGTGGCCTGGCCCGGGTACATGTGGCTGGCGACGCTGATCTACCTGATGCTCGCGCTGTTCGCCGGCGAGGTGGTCCGGGCGGTCTGGCTCCGGCTGCCGTCCCGCCGGGCGGTGCCCGCGGATGCCGCCCGGTGGACGCCGGAGGAGCCCGGCGAGGAGGCCCCGGAGCCCGTCGCGGTGGTGGAGAAGGAGAAGAAGGAGCAGCCGGGGGACCCGTCGCGGCGGCTGTTCGTCGCCCGCACGGTGGCGATCGGCGCGTCCGGGGTGGCCGCGGCGGTGGTCGGCACCGGCACGTACGGGGTGCTGCGCGGGCCGAGCCTCAAGCAGGTGACCGTGCCGCTGGCCAAGCTGCCCCGGCGGGCGCACGGCTACCGGATCGCGGTGGTCAGCGACATCCACCTCGGGCCGGTCCTCGGCCGCTCGCACACCCGGCGGATCGTGGACACCATCAACGGGGTGCAGCCGGACCTGATCGCGATCGTCGGCGACCTGGTCGACGGCACCGTGCCCGAACTCGGCCCGGCGGCCCTGCCGTTGGCCGATCTGCGGGCCAGGGACGGCGCGTACTTCGTCACCGGGAACCACGAGTACTTCTCCGGTGCCCGCCCCTGGGTCGAGTTCGTCCGCTCGCTCGGCGTGCGGCCGCTCGAGAACGCCCGCACCGAGCTGCCCTGGTTCGACCTGGCCGGGGTGAACGACCTGGCGGGCGAGAGCGAGGGCGAGGGCCCGGACTTCGCCCGCGCGCTCGGCGACCGGGACCGCTCGCGGGCCGCCGTGCTGATGGCCCATCAGCCGGTGAACATCCACGACGCGGTCCGCCACGGCGTGGACCTCCAGCTCTCCGGCCACACCCACGGCGGCCAGCTCTGGCCGGGCAACTACCTTGCGGAGCTGGCCAATCCGACCGTGGCCGGGCTGGAGCGCTACGGCGACACCCAGCTCTACGTCACCCGGGGCGCCGGGGCCTGGGGCCCGCCGGTGCGGGTCGGCGCGCCGTCGGACATCACCGTCCTCACCCTCGCCTCGCCCGCCGCCTGACGACACCTCAGGCCGGCCCGGCCCGCGCAGAGTGAACGAGGGAGAACATCGCGACCAACAGGTCCGTTTAGAGATGATTGTCTCTTCAAGGACTCCGGTGTGCACACGTAGCGTTGGGCTGCGTCTCCGGGGCGTCTCCGGGGCGCCAGGGAGGCACTCGGATGGCAGGTCAGCGGATGGGCGGCGAGGAGGTCGACGACTCGCCGCGCCGGAGTCCGGCGCAGGTCGAACGTCGGGGGACGGTGCATGCCGAACGCGACGCGAACGGGCGTTACCGCTGGTCCTTAAAGGCCCCGAACGGAAGGATCGTCGCGGTCTCGGGGGCGGTGCACGACGTCCCGGCCCAGGCCTGGCAGGCGTTCACGGACCTGCGCGCCGAGGTCCAGGGGTTCGTGGTGCGGATCACCCACGTCCAGGACGGGATCGGCTGGGTCTGGATGGTGCCGGGGCCACGCGGCGTGTTCTCGGCGTCCTCGCACCGCGCGTACGAGCGGTACGCGACCTGCCAGAACGCCTACCGGCGGTTCGTGACGTTGCTGGAGACACCGGGGGCGGTCCAAGTGCCTTCGCGCGACGATGAGTTCTGAGGGCAGAGGCGGGCGGCGGGGGCCGAGACTGGTCACCGTCCGGCTTGCCGCCGGACGGGTCGGCTGGCTGCTCGCGGCAGCCAACGGGCGGCAGCTCGCGCGCTCCGCGGCGGGGTACCGCAGCGAGGAGGAACTCGAGGCCGCCGTGCGGCAGTTGCTGCTGGAGCGGGCCGCGCTCCGCTACCTCGTCCAGCAGGACGGCGAGCGCTCATGGGGGTGGTCGGCCAGCCTTCCGGTACGCGGTGGCGGCCGGCCGGGGGGTGGCGCGGTGGCTCGCAGCGCCCGGGGCTACCTGCGGCAGGACCAGTGCCGGAAGGGCCTGGCCAGCTTCCAGGCGATGCTCGAGGACCTGCGGTCCTGCGGGTGACCGGCAGGTTGCCGATCAGGCCCCGAACCGGCACCGGGAGAAGAACGCTGCTTCCTGGGCGAGGAGTTGACAGAGTCTCAGCGGAATCCCGGACACCCGGCCGGACCTCGTCCTAAACCTCCGGATGCGGAGTGATCGGGTTCGGCCGCCGACGGCCGGACGGGGCGGACGGATCTTCCGTCCGCCCCGTCCGGGCGGCAAGTATCGGTGCCGCCGGAGCGAGGGGCCGCGAGAAGCGGGCCCGCCGGCGCCCCAGCCCGGGCCACGGGCCGGGGCAGGCACATGGCTGCTCACTCCCACCGGAGGACCGAAATGCGTCACACCGCCGTCAAGTTGGCCGCCAGCATCGCTGCCGCTGCCGCCCTCACCCTCGCGGCAGCCCCGGCCCAGGCCGACCCGGCTGTGCTTCCGAACGCCGTCGACATCGTCGGCACCGGGTCGGACACCACTGCGCCCTACCTGGCCCAGGTCTCCGCCGACTACAACGCCTCGATCGCCGGTCAGCCGGCCGGCACCCCGCGTCTGTACAGCTGGGACCCGCTGGGCTCGGCCACCATCACCCCGAAGTCCGGCGGCGCCACCATCAGCCGCCCGAACGGCTCCAGCGCCGGCGTCACCGCGCTGAACAACAACACCGTCGCCACGGTCGACTTCGCCCGCTCCTCGCGCGGCCCGCAGACCGGTGACACCACCGACGACCTGTTCGCGGCCTTCGCCAAGGACGCGGTCACCTGGTCGGCCAAGGCCAACGGCGGCCACGCCCCGGCCAACCTGACCACCGCCCAGCTCAAGGGCATCTACGAGTGCACCATCACCAACTGGAGCGCGGTCGGTGGTACCGCCGGCACCATCAAGCCCTTCCTGCCGCAGAACGGCTCCGGCACCCGCTCCTTCTTCCTGAAGGCCATCGGCGGCGCCACCCCGGTCACCCCCGGCGCGTGCGTCACCAGCGGCCCGCAGGAGAACACCGGCACCACCGCGGTGCTGGACGACGTGGACGCGGTCTTCCCGTACTCCGTCGCCGCCAACATCAGCCAGGTCTACGGTGGCCACTCCACGCCGACCGACAACCCCGGCCCGTTGACCCTGCGCAACGTCAACGGCATCGCCCCGGTCAACGCCTCCCACACCATCAACGCCCCGTTCGCGGCCAGCGCCTACGGCCGCGTGGTCTACAACGTGGTCCGCGCCTCGGCCTGGAACACCGCGGGCAGCTACTCCACCACCCTGAAGGGCGTCTTCGGCCCGGCCGGCTGGATCTGCTCGCACCCGAGCACCATCACCAGCTACGGCTTCCTGGCCCTGCCAGGCGCCGCCTGCGGCAGCACCACCACCATCTGATCCGTCCGCCCCACCGACGGCCGGGCCCGACGGGCCCGGCCGTCGCCGGTCCCCAGCCGACCGGACGCTGCCCAGCCGTACCGACCAGAGGGAGCCCGCCCATATCTCGTCTCCGCATCCGCCTCGCCGTCGCCGGTGCCGCCGCACTGGCCGCCGTGACCGTCCTGACCGGCCCGGCGGGCACCGCCGTGGCCACCGAGGCGCCCACCGCCCCGGCCGCGGTCACCGCCGGCACGCCCGCCGGCACGCCCGCCACCTCGATCGGGACGGCGGTGATCAGGGAGGACGGCGACCACCTCCGCCGCAGCGCCGAGGCCGGCGTCTTCGTGGTCCCGCTCCCCCCGGGCACCCCGGCCTACGACGGCAGCACGGGCTTCTCGGCGAGCTTCCCGGTCACCGGCGCCACCGGTGCGCTGCGCGAGTACTACGGCAACGTCCGGCTCGACGGCAGCCTGCTGGCGGTCAACGTCCGCACCGGCCGGACCGTGCTCTACCGCCAGCTGGCCTTCGACATCGACTCCTGGCAGCTCACCGGCGTGCCGCTCGGCTCCACCGCTCCGGTCGGCCTGCTGACTCCGGCCGGCGACTCCACCGTCGCGGTCTCCGGTGGCGTCAGCTCGCTGACCTCGGCCGGTCTGACGGTGACCGCGGGCGGTGCCGACGAGTTGAACCGTCAGCTCGCCACCGATTTCTTCAAGCCCGATGCCAAGGTCGGGTCCTTCGCGCTCAGCTACACCCAGGGCTGAGTGCGCGCAAGCTGAGTCCGCACAAGCTGAGTTCGCGCAAGCTGAGTTCGCGCAATACGTGCCCGCAGTGCCGGAAAAGGCACTGCGGGCATTCTCATCTCCCTTTTCCCGCAAGGGAGTTGTGGCCTCGTACATCTGAACGGCCGTCAATTGTCATATCACCATGGGGGAATACGGAAGTTCGAGCCCGACGGGTCCGGGCCGACGAAGACGTCCGCGTGGTGAGAGGTGCCCATGAGAGTCCGTAGAACCGGCCGTCCGGTGCAGGTGTACGTCGCCCTGGTGCTGGGGTGGGCGGTCGCCCTGACCCTGACGGTCTGGCCCGGTGCGGTGCCGCAGGCGCACGCCGCCACCGGTGTCACGGTGCCGGGGCCGCCGGTCTGGCACCCCGAGGACTGGACCACGGGGGACCGCGGTTCGGTCACCCTGGAGAAGGCCGCCGACCTCACCAACGAGCGGGTCCGGGTCCGCTGGGCAGGGTTCACCCCGACCGTCTACACCTGGGGCGGTCCGGTGGACGTCGCGCAGGCCGGCTCGACCGACGTGCTCTACGCGGTCCGGATCTACCAGTGCCGCGGCGAGCACCCGGGGCCGACCGACTGCTACGGCTCCACGGTCTACCGGGGCGACCCGGCCAAGGGCTTCGAGCAGGACATCGCGCAGGGGGCCAACACCCCCGAGTTCCCCTCCAATCTCGTGATCGCGGCCACCCGGCCGGACGGTACCGGCGAGGCCGAGATCGAGCTGTGGACCTCCCAGCAGAGCCAGACCCTGGGCTGCGACGCCACCCACCCGTGCTCCCTGGTGGTCGAGGCGAACTACGGCGGCGACTCGATCGGCGCCTACCAGACCCCGGCCGGCACGGTGAACTGCGAGGACCACTCCCCGGACAACGACGGATTCTTCAACACCGCCTCGGACGGCGCCTTCCGCAAGAACGCGGGCGGCCGGTACCAGACCGGCGAGAGCTGCGCCTGGCAGCAGAAGGCCGTCGTCCCGCTGAAGTTCGCCCCCACCCCCGGCGACTGCAAGGCCGGCGCCGCGCAGTTCTCGATGGCCGGCCTGGAGATGGCGAACCGGGCCGTCCAGCAGTGGCGGGCCGGGCTGTGCGCGGGGGAGGCACCGCTCAACCTGCAGTACGTCTTCGGCGGCGGTGAGCCGCAGGCCAGGGCCGCCTTCCTCGACCGCCGGGGTGCCGACGTCGCGCTGACCGCCCGGGCCGAGCGCGCGCCCGCGAGCCGCCCCTACGTCTACGCGCCGCTGACCACCAGCGGCATCTCGGTGGTCTTCGTGGTGGACGACGGCACCAACCGCCGCCAGATCCGCCAACTCAAGCTGAACGCACGGCTGATGGCGAAGCTGTTGACCCAGTCCTACGACCTGCAGTACGGCGCCGTGATCCCCTCGGTGGACGGCAACCCGAAGTGCGTCTTCCTGGACCCCGAGTTCCTGGCGCTCAATCCCGTGGACGCGGTGAACGGCCCGGTCTGGCCCGAGTGCGGCTCCGGGGGGAACAAGGCCGAGACCACTCCGGTGGTGATCGGCGGCACCTCCGACCTGGTGCAGCAGGTCACCTCGTGGATCGCCGCCGACCCGGCGGCCGCCCAGTTCCTCCAGGGCGCCAAGGACCCGTGGGGCATGCGGATCAACACCTACTACCTGCGCAACAGCTTCGCCGGGTACCCGGTGGACGCCTTCCAGCCGCAGGACTTCAGCGGCCCGGGCAACTGGAAGCAGTACGAGTGGAACCCGCTGATCGGCGGCCTCGGTTCGGTGGCCCGCAACGTCCTGGAGGGACGGGCCACGTGCAGCGACCCGAACGTGGACAACACCGGCGGCCACCCGCGCTGTGCGGCCCAACCGGTGGGCCAGCGCGCGCTGTTCGCCATCATGGACAGCGGCCAGGCGAAGGCCTACTCGCTGCCCGAGGCGGCACTGGCCAACCCGGCCGGGGAGTTCGTCACCCCCTCGCCGGCCGGTATGCAGGCCGCCGTCTCGGTGATGACCACCGATCAGCTCACCGGCACCCAGGCGCTCCCGTACGGGGACGGCGCCGCCGCCTTCGCCCAGGCCAAGGGCGCCTACCCGCTGACCACGGTGCAGTACGCGATGCTGCCCACCGCCGGTCTGCCCTCCGCCCGGTCGGAGGCGCTGGCCCGGTTCGTCCGCTCGGTGACCGACCTCGGCGGCGGGCAGATCTACGGCAGCGCTCCGGGCCTGCTGGCCCCCGGCTTCCTCGCCCTGACGGAGGCTCAGAGCGGCCAGGCCAAGGCGGCGGCCGCGCACGTCGCGGCCCAGGACTCGGCGCTGCCCGGCAACCAGGTGGCCCCGACGCCCGAGCCCACCACCGGTCCGGCCACCGGCTCGGGCGAGTCCGCCGGCCCGGGCCTCACCGGCGGCTCGGGCACCTCGGGCGACACCGGTGGATCGGCCAACTCCGGTGGGACGTCCGGTGGTTCGAGCACCGGTGGCGGCGCCGGCGGCTCCGGAGGCGGGACGGGCGGCGCGCTCGGCGGTTCGGCCGGCAGCGGTGGCACGGGCGCCCAGCCGGCGGGGACCACCTCCTCCGCGCCCGCCGCCCGTCCGAGCGGTGCGCCGTCCCCGGTGGCGGCCGCCCCGGTGGCGGCCGGCCGGGCCGCTGCGGACCGGGCCGGCGGGGCCAGGCTGCTGCTGCCGGCGCTGCTGGTGGTCGGCGGGGTGCTGCTGGTCGGCGGCCCGCTGACGCTCCTGCTGAGCGGCACCGCGACCGGCGCCCGGCTGACCGCCCGCATCACCGGTCGGCGCTGAACCGGCCGGCGCTGACTGGCCGGTGCCGAAGCTCCGCCGCCCGCTCCCAGCCCGGCCCAGCCGAGAGAGACCCTCGCCATGACCACCACCCTCCCCGCCCTGGCGGACCACGACCGTCCAGGGAAGATCACCGCACCACCCAGCCCCGGAGACCGCATCCTGCGGATCGGGCTGAACGCCGCCGGCCTCTCGGTCTTCCTGATCATGGGGATGACCGCGCTCTTCCTGCTGATCCGCGGCGCCCAGGCGTTCCGGCTGGCCGGCTGGTCCTTCTTCACCGAACAGCGCTGGCTGATGTCCGCGCAGCGGTTCGGCATCGCCGCAGTGCTGCCGAACGGCGTCCTGATCGCCGTGATCGCCCTGGTGCTCGCGGTGCCGGTGGCCCTGATGACCGCCGTCTTCATCTCCGAGTACGCGCCCGTCCGGATGCGGGCGGCGCTGATCTCGCTGATCGACCTGATGGCCGCGATCCCGAGCATCGTCTACGGCCTCTGGGGGCTGTTCTTCCTCCAGCCCAGGATCATCGGCCTGTCCCGGTGGATCTCCAACCACCTGGGCGAGTGGGTGCCCTTCCTGAAGGTCCGCACCGGTGACATCGGTACCTCCTACACCTCCTCGACCTTCATCGGCGGGGTGGTGGTGTCGCTGATGATCATCCCGATCATCACCTCGCTCAGCCGGGAGGTGTTCGCCCAGGCACCGCAGGGCGAGCGCGAGGGCGCGTACGCGCTCGGCTCCACGCGCTGGGGGATGATCCGCACCGTGGTGCTGCCGTTCGGCCGCGGCGGGGTGATCGGCGCGGTGATGCTCGGCTTCGGCCGGGCGATGGGCGAGACCATCGCGATCGCCCTCATCATCTCGCCGGCCTTCGTGTTCAAGGGCCACGTGCTGGAGAACGGCGGGAACTCGATCTCGGCGCTGATCGCCCTGCGGTACAGCGAAGCCGACGAGCTGTCACTCTCCGCGCTGATGGCGGCCGGGCTGGTGCTGTTCGCGCTGACCCTGGTGGTCAACCTGGTGGCCGGGGTCATCATCAACCGCTCGCGCTCCGGCGCGGCGACCAACGACTGAGCGGGACCACGACGATGACCCACACCCTGCCGCCCCTCGACACCGCGCAGCCCGTCGGCACCGTGCCACCCCTCGACGCGGCGCCACTCCTCGAACCGCGCGTCCGCACCGGCGGAGTGACCCGCGCCGACCTGGCCACCCTGGGCGGAGCCGCGGCCGGCTCGCTCGCCCTGGACTGGCTGCTGCACCAGCGCCTGCTGCCGTTCAGCGGCGCACTCGGCTTCCTGACGCTCTGGTACCTGCTGTTCCTGGTGTTCTACGCCGGGGCCGGCCGGCTCCAGTGGGACGGCCAGCTGGTCCGCGAGCGGATGGTGATCGTGCTGGCCTGGAGCTCCGGCCTCCTGGTGGTCGGCGTGATCGCCCTCCAGATCGGCTACCTGACGGTCCGTGGCCTGGACGCGGCGGTCCACCTGAACTTCTTCACCGAGTCGATGGAGCGGACCGCGGGCCTGTCCCCGATCACCTCCGGCGGCGCCCTGCACGCGGTGGTCGGCTCGCTCGAACAGCTCGGCCTGGCCACCCTGTTCGCCGTCCCGCTGGGCATCGCCGCGGCCGTCTACCTGTCCGAGATCGGCGGGCGGTTCGCCCAGCCGGTGCGCTCCCTGGTGGAGGCGATGACCGCGCTGCCGTCGATCGTCGCCGGGCTCTTCGTGCTGGGCGTGGCGATCCTCTCGCTCGGGCTGGAACGCAGCGGCTTCGCCGCCTCGTTGGCGCTCACGGTGATGATGATGCCGATCGTCACACGGGCGGCCGAGGTGGTGATCCGGCTGGTGCCCGGCACCCTGCGGGAGGCCTCTTACGCGCTCGGCGCCAGCCAGTGGCGGACCATCTGGACCGTGGTGCTGCCGACCGCCCGGCCCGGCCTGGCCACCGCGGTGGTGCTCGGCATGGCCCGCGGCGTGGGGGAGACCTCCCCGGTGCTGCTGACCGCCGGCTTCACCACCTACTTCAACTTCAACCCCTTCGCGAACCAGCAGGTCAGCCTGCCGCTCTACATCTGGAACTACGTCAAGCTCCCGTTCGAGGAGATGGTGGCCCGCGCCTTCGCCGGGGCCTTCACCCTGATGCTGATCGTCCTGGTGCTGTTCGTCACCGCGCGGCTGCTCGGCGGCCGCCGCCCCGGCGACCTGAGCCCCCGTCAGCGCCGCCGGATCGCGCGGGACGCCGCGCCGCGCCGTCCTGCCGCGGTGGTGGCGCAGAGAACGGCGGACCCCCGATGACACCGACCGACCACCCCCGAGGAGACCTCATGCCGTGGGCGCCCGCTCACCGGCCGCACCGCCTGCCCGCCGTGCTGCTCGTCCTGCTGCTCACCGCCGCCTCCGCGCTGTTCGGCGCGGCCGGCCCGGCCCACGCGGCCACCTCGCTGAACGCCGACGGCTCCAGTTGGGCCGGCCCGGCCCTCGACCAGTGGCGGCAGGACGTGGTGCCGCAGGGCATCCAGATCAACTTCAACCCGACCGGCTCGGCCGCCGGGCGGAAGAGCTGGGCGGCCGGTCTGGACGACTTCACCGCCTCCGACGTCCCCTTCCGCTCCCGGCGGGACACCGGGGCCAACTCCAACGTCGGCGGCTCCGGCGCGGCCGGCGCTGAGCGCTCGGTCTACGGGTACTCGTACGTCCCGATCACGGCGGGCGGCACCGCCTTCATGTACAACCTCGTGGTGGCCGGGAAGCAGGTCACCGACCTGCGGCTGTCCTCCGACACGCTGGTCAGGATCTTCACCGGCAAGATCACCTCCTGGGACGACCCGGCCATCACCAAGGACTACGGCCGGGCCCTGCCGCGCAAGGAGATCACCCCGGTGGTCCGCTCCGACGGCTCCGGCGCCACCGCCCAGTTCACCCGCTGGATGCAGCACACCCACCAGTCCGAGTGGGAAGCCTACTGCGGCGAGGTGAACGGCGTCAGCTGCGGGGACTACACCGAGTTCTACCCGACCAAGGGCCGCATGGTCGCCCAGAACGGCTCCGACGTGGTGGCCGGGTACATCAAGGCCCCGTCCGGCCTCGGCACCATCGGCTACGACGAGTACGCCTACGCCAAGCGCAGCAACTGGCCGGTCGTGAAGGTCCTGAACGCCGCCGGGTACTACACGCTGCCGACCGCCTCCAACGTCGCCGTCGCGCTGACCGCCGCCAGGATCAAGGGAGTTGACGACGCGACACCGCCGACCGACCCGGACTTCCTGCAGCAGAACCTCGACGGCGTCTACAGCATGGGCGACCCCCGGGCCTACCCCGTCTCCAGCTACAGCTACCTGATCGTGCCGCGCCGCGGGGCGGCCGACCCGGTGCCGCCGCGCTTCACCGACGCCAAGGGCGATGCGCTGGGCCGGTTCATCTCCTACGTGCTCTGCGAGGGCCAGGGGCAGGCCGACAGCCTCGGGTACTCACCGATCCCGCGGAACCTGGTGCGCGGCGGAATGCTCCAGGTCACCCACATCCCCGGCAGCTCCGCCACCGTCAACCCCGACACCCTGGCCAACTGCGGCAACCCGACCTTCAATGCGGCCGGCCAGCTCACCGTGCTGGTGAACGCGCCGCAGCCGAGCCCGTGCGACAAGGTGGGCTCCCCGCCGAACTGCGTGGTGCAGGACGGCAAGGCGACCAACCCGACCGGCGGCGGCTCCGGAGGCTCGGCGGCCGGCGGCGGTACGGGCGGCTCGACGGGCTCCAACGGCGGTTCCGCGAACGGCGGTTCGGCCGGCGGTGCGGCCGGTGGCACCGGCGCGGGGGGCACCGCGGGCTCCAACGGCGGCTCCAACGGCGGTTCCGCGGGCGGTGGTTCGGCCGGCGGTGCGGCCGGGGGTGCCGGCACCGGCGGCACCCCGGGCGGAGCAGGCGACCCGGCGGCCCAGGACCAGGTGATCGATCCGCAGACCGGGCAGTCCGTGCCGCGCTCCGGCGGTTCGGGCGGCAACCTCCAGGCCACCGTGGTCGACGTGGCGAACCGCAAGGACGAGTGGCTGCTCAGCACCCTGACCGCGCTCGAACTGCTGGCGGTGGTGGCGGTTCCCCCGCTGCTCGGTGGCTGGCTGGCCGCCCGGCGGCGCAGCCGGGGCGGTGCCCGGTGACCGCCCCGGCGAACGCCCCCGCCACGGGCCCGCAGGGCGCCGCCCCGGCCCCGGCGGCCGCCCCGACGGTCCCGGCCGCGGTCGTGACGGCGAAGCACCCGGACACCCTGCGGCCCGCGCCCGTCCTGCCGCCGCCGCCCGAACCGTCGCGCCTCCGGCGGCGGTTCGCGCAGACCGGCTGGGCCGCCAGCGGGCTGGCCGCGCTGGTGGTCGGCTTCGTCGGCTACCTGCCCGCGCTCTCGGCGCTCCAGCAGCAGCACTCCCAGGCGGCGGCCCACCGGACCTTCCGGGACCAGCTGGCGAACGCGGTCGCGCCGACCGGCCCGACCACCGACGGCGCGCCCGTCGCGCTGCTCGACGTTCCCGCCCTCGGTCTGCGGGACGTGGTGGTGGTCGAGGGCACCACCGGCCGGGACCTGATGCGCGGACCGGGCCACCGGCGGGACACCGCACTGCCCGGCCGGCCCGGGGTGAGCGTGCTGTTCGGGCGCCGGGTCAGTTTCGGCGCCCCGTTCGGCCGGCTGGCCGAACTCCGGCCGGGCGACCGGATCGAGGTCACCACCGGGCTGGGCCGGGCCCGGTACACCGTCAGCGAGCTCGGGGACGCGGACCACCCGCTCACCGTCCAGGAGCCGAACCGCCTGGTGCTGGTCACCGGGGACTCGGACTGGATGCCGGAGTCCACCCTGCTGGTCGGTGCCCGGCTGGACGGCGATCCCCAGCCGGACACCGGGGCGCGGTCGGCGCCGCGCCCGGCCGACCGCGCGCTGGCGGCCGACCGCTCCGCCCTGTCGGCCCTCCAACTCTGGACGCTGGGGCTGCTGTTGGCCGTCACGGCGACCACCCTGGCGGTCCGCCTCTGGCACCGCTGGGCCGGCTACCTGTGCGCCGTCCCGGTGCTGGCCGCGGTGCTCTGGAGCTGCTACGAGAACGCCGCCGCCCTGCTGCCCAACCTCTACTGAAGGACGACCCGATGACCGACGACACCATCACCGCGGTGCTGCCCGTGCAGGGCGGCTCGCTGTCCGGGATCGAGACCCGGGCGGTCTCGGCCTGGTTCGGCGAGCGGAAGGTCCTGGACCGGGTCTCGCTGGGCATGGCGGAGGGTCAGGTGACGGCCCTGATCGGCCCGTCCGGCTGCGGGAAGTCGACCTACCTGCGGATCCTCAACCGGATGCACGAGATGGTCCGGGGGGCGACGCTCTCCGGCGAGGTGCTGCTGGACGGGATCGACGTCTACGCCACCGGGCGGCGGCCGTCCGAGGTCCGGCGCCGGATCGGGATGGTCTTCCAACGGCCCAACCCGTTCCCGGCGATGAGCATCTACGACAACGTGGCCAGCGGTCTCAAGCTGGCCGGGGTCAGGACCGACCGGGCGGAGCGGGACGCCCTGGTGGAGAGCAGCCTGCAACGGGCCGGTCTGTGGGGCGAGGTCAGCAACCGGCTGAAGGCGCCCGGTGGTTCGCTCTCCGGCGGCCAGCAGCAGCGGCTCTGCATCGCCCGCTCGCTGGCGGTCTCCCCGGACGTGCTGCTGATGGACGAGCCGTGCTCGGCGCTGGACCCGACCTCCACCCGCCGGGTCGAGGAGACCATCGCCGAGCTGCGGGGCAGGCTGACCATCGTGATCGTCACCCACAACATGCAGCAGGCGCAGCGCGTTTCGCAGTCCTGCGCGTTCTTCCTGGCCGGGCACGACAGCCCGGGACGGATCGTCGAGGCGGGGCCGACCGAGCAGGTCTTCGGCGCTCCGGTCGACCAGCGCACGGCCGACTACGTGAACGGCCGGTTCGGCTGACGGACGCGGGCCGGGCGTGCGAACGGCGGAGCGTGTGCGTGAACGGCGGTGCGTGTGCGTGAACGGCGGTGCGTGCACGTGAACGGTGGGGCGGCGTCACCGCCAGGCGGTGCTGGCGGCCCGGCGGCGGACCTGGGCCGGGACAGCTGGGGCCGGCCGGGTGACGACGTGTCCGGCGGCCGGGGGGCTGCCCACGGCGGCCTCGGCGGCGCGGGCCAGCTCCCGGCGGTCGGTGCCGGAGACCGGTGGGTGGAAGGTGAGTTCGGCCACCAGGCCACGGGCGGCCAGCACCCGGCGGATCGAGGGCAGCAGCTCGTCGTCGCCGACGAAGGCCGAGGCGGTGCTCTGCGTGCCGTCGGCCAGGTGGTAGCGGATCGTCACCGGCTGGACCGGGACCCCGGCCTCCAGGGCGGCCTGGAAGGCCGCCCGGCGGAAGGTCCCGCCGGCCCGGCCGCACCAGGTGCTGCCCTCGGGGAAGACCCCGACCGCCCGCCCGGCCCGCAGGGCGTCCGCGATCTGCCGGACGGTGTCCGGGAGTTGGCGGAGCCGGTCGCGGTCGACGAAGATCGTGCTGCCCCGCAGGGTGAGGGGCCCGATCAGCGGCCAGTGCTGCACCTCGGTCTTGGCCAGCATCGGCCCGGGCCGGACGGTGCCGAAGAGCACGATGTCCAGCCAGGAGATGTGGTTGGCCACCAGCAGGACGCCGCCCTGCAGCGGGGCCGCGCCGGTGACGCGCAGCCGCACCCCGAGGGCGGCGACCACGCTGCGGGTCCACCGGCGCAGCAGCGCGTCCCGGAGCCTGGGCACCCGCCCCCAGCCGGGCACGAACCGCGCCGCCAGCACGCCGGTCAGCAGTGCGACGGCGGCGGCCGCCCCGCGCGCGGTGCGGCGCGGGGCGGTCACGGTCGGGCCCTGCTCGGTGAGACAACTCTCCGGCGTGCAGGGCGCGGTGGGAAGCCAGGCCGACACGGCGTCAGGCCGGTTCGGTGGTGGTGGCGGTGGCAGTGGTGGTGGCGGCCGTCGCGGTGGCCTGCGGGGCGGCACCGGCGGAGAGGAAGTGCCGCAGGTAGCGCGGGTCGGTCCGCTCCAGCGAGAGCAGCACGTACAGGTCGGCGGTGTTGAAGTCCGGGTCGTGGGCGGGCTCGCCGCAGACCCAGGCGCCGAGGCGCAGGTAGCCGCGCAGCAGCGGCGGGATGGTGGTCCGCTCGGGGCGGAGCACACCGGTCGGGTCCCAGCGGCGGTGCGGGGCCACCCGGTACTCGGCCGGGGAGAGGTGACGGGCCGTCATGGCGTCCCAGACCCCGGCGGCGGTGGCGCCGCCGTCGGCCAGCGGGACGGAGCAGCAGCCGGCCACCCAGGTGTTGCCGGTGTCGACCAGGTAGCGGGCGATGCCGCCCCACATGAGGTTGATCACGGCGCCGTTGTCGCGGTGGCGGATGTCGATGCAGGAACGGCCGACCTCGACCATGTCCTTGCGGATCCCGGCCAGGTTGGCGAGGTCGAACTCGGTCTCCGAGTACAGGCGTCCGGCCTTCAGGGCCTGCTCCGGGCGGAGCAGCCGGTAGGTGCCGACGACCTCGCCGGTCTCGTTCTCGCGCACCAGCAGGTGGTCGCAGAACTCGTCGAACGGGTCGATGTCCAGACCGGGCTCGGGGGTGTCGAGGACGGCTCCCATGCCGTTGGCGAACACGTCGTGCCGCAGCCGCTGGGCGGCCCGGACGTCCGCCTCGTCGGTGGCGAGGGAGACCGAGTAGGCCGGGGCGGCGCCGTTGTGCGGGGTGGGCAGCTTGGCGGCCGGTGAAGTGGCGGTGGCAATGGCCATGGCAGGCTCTCCAGGGGCGTGGGTTGGAGCGCGAGATCGTGTTGCCCCTATGTCTCTCCAGACCGGTTGGCGTTCGTGTGACGAACCGGGGGAGTTGAGATGTGCACCTGTTGAATGCCGAACCCTTATCGGACCTTTATCCCCGACGGTCAGCGCGGCCGGGCGCCGCGCGGGGGCGAACCGAGCACCGCGAGGGCGTGCGCGAGGCCCAACAGTTCGTCCACGCCCGCCCGTTCGGACCGGCGGTGTCCGGCGGGCGGCGTGGCGCGGGCGGCCAGGGTGGCGAGCACGGCGGTCTCGGCGGCCGACAGGTCGGCGGGCGGACGCTCCAGGAGCGCGCCCGGGTGGTGCAGGTCGTGGACGAGCGTGACCCACTCGGGGGCCGGGCGGCGCCGGGAGGGTTCGGCGGTGGGGCGGCCGGCGGCGGCCACGTACCGGCCGTCCGGGGAGACCGCGACCACCTTGAGCTGGAGGTCGGTGGCCAGCTGGACCGGGACGGGCACCGGCTCCAGCGCGTACGGGTCGAAGAAGTGCACCCGCCCCTCGCCCGGCGCGTAGCCGCCGACCACCCCCCAGGCCGGAACGGCGAACAGGTTGTGCAGCAGCGGCCCGGGCTGCCACCGCGTCGGCCGGAGCACCGTGCCGTCCGGCTCCCAGCGCCCGAGGCCACCGCGGGCACCCGAGGTGATCAGCGCGTCCGGCCCGGCGAAGGCCAGGTCGAGCACCTCGCCGTGCCCGTCCGGCACCACCGCGGTGGCCAGCGCGGCCCGCAGCCGCGAGTCCACCGCGACCAGCCGGGCCCCGTCCGAGACCACCAGCCGCCGCCCGCTCGGCTCCACCGCCAGCAGGTCGCCCCGGGTCAGCCCCCAGGGCCGCAGGTCCACCGGCCGCGCCGCGTCCCGGCCCTCCTGGACCAGCGCCCCCGGCGCCAGCCGCAGCCCCGAGACCTGCCCGTCGCGGGTCGGCACGGTACGGGCCCCGGCCATCGCCGGGCCGGTGCCCAGCACCGTGGTCGCACCGTCCGGGCCGCGCCGCACCAGTTCGAAGACCCCCGCCGCCTCCGGGCCCGGCAGCGACGGCCGCCAGGCGGCCACCACCTCCTCCGGGCCCAGGCAGGCGATGGCCGAGTGGCCGATGGCGCCCTGATGGAGCGTCAGGCTGCCGCCCCGCTCCAGGTCGAGCACCCGCACCGACTCCTGCTGCGCCGCCGAGTCGATCGCGGCCACCGCCAGGGCGGGCCGGCCGTGCGCGAAGGCCAGGTAGTCGGCGCTGAACAGGTCGAACTCGGTGGGCAGCCGGACCGGTACCGACGCCGCCTCGGCGGCCACCAGGTCGGCCGTCCGACGGATGCTCAACCCGGCCAGCCTGCGGGCGAGTTCGAGCTCGCCCGGGTGCTCCGGCTGCCAGCGGCGCAGCGGCAGCCGGCGCGCCAGCCGGGCGGCCTCGGCGACCGGCACCGACCGCGCCAGCGCCCAGAGGCCGGGCCAGTCACGCTGCCGGGCCAGACGGTCGCCGAGGGCGGCCAGGGCGGCCGGGTCCTCGGGCGGCCGGGTGCGGCGCGCGGCGGGGCCGCCGCGCCAGCCGTGCACCGCGAGCGACGGGGGCGGGGAGGGGTGGTGGGCCGGTACGCCGGTGTCGACGGTAGGGGTGCCGTGGGGTGGGGTGGCGACGGCGGGCGGGGTGTCGGTGTGCTCGGGGCCGGTCTCGGCCGCATCGGCGAACAGCCGTTGCCGGGAGGGGCGTTCGGGGATTTGGCCGGACTCTGGGGACGGGGCGGCGTCCTCCTCCACCCACTCCTGGCGCAGCGGGGCTCCGGGCGCGGCGGTCGGTCCGGCGGTGGGGGCGGCGTACGTGGGGCCTGGGCTTGGGCCTGGGCCGGGCGGGGTGGGCCGGGGGCTGCGCGGGGCGGTGTTCCTCGGCTCCGGCTCGGGCGGCAGACCGGCGGCCCGCAGGACGTCGTTCTGACCGTGCAGCGCGCCGAGCAGCGCACGCCGGTGCACGGCCGGGGCCCGCTCCGCCAACTGCCGCCAGACGCCCACCGCTTCGGCGCCGACGGCCACCGCCTCGGTGTGGCGCCCCTCTTCGGTGAGGCTGTTGCGCAGCTTGCCGAGTGCGGCGGCGAAGGCCGCGGTGTGGCGCTCCGGTTCGGTGGCCGCCAGCCAGCGGTGCACCGCCACGCCCTCCTCGGCCGCCGCCACCGCCTCGGCCCGCCGCCCGGCCCGCGCCAGGTCGTGCCGGAGCCGCAGCAGCGCGGCGGCCAGCGCCGGGCGGTGTGCGGCCGGGTCCTCGGCCGCCAGCTCCCGCCAGAGCCCGACCGCCTCACGGGCCGGGTCCAGCTCGTCCGTCTCGTCCACCCCGCGTAGCGAGAGCGCACCGGCGGCCGACAGCGCGGTGGCCAGCCCGGCCCGGTGGCCCGGGTGACGTCGCGCCAGTTCGCGGTAGCGGTGCACCGCCGCCCAGCCGGTCCGGTGCGCCTCGCCCCAGCGGCCGGCCCGCTCCAACAGGGAGCTGTGCGCGACCAGCGCGGCGGCCAACCCCGGTTCGTGCCGGGCCGGTTCGGCCTCCGCCAGCGCGCCGCACACCTCGACGGCCCTCTCCTGGGCCGCCAGCGCCTCGGCTCCCTGCCCGGCCCGGTCCAGCAGCTCGGAGAGCGTCCCGAGCGCCTCGCCCAGGGAGGCCCGGTGCCGGGAGGGCTCCCCGGCGGCCAGCGCGGTGAGCAGCTCCACCGCCCGCTTCCCGGCGGTGGCGGCCTCCTCGTGCCGCCCCAACTCGGTGAGGGAGGACGCCAGTTCGCGCAGCACGGCGGCATGCTCGGCCGGCTCCGAACTGTGCGCCAGCCGGTGGCCGGCCAGCTTCACCAGCAGCGCGGCCCGGCCCGGCCGCAGGTCCGGCGGAGGGTCGGCGGGCAGGGCGGCGAGCACCCGCTCCAGCAACTCCCGGTCGATGCGCGGCAGTTCCGTCAGGGCCAGCAGGACCGGCGTGCCGCCCGCGGCGGCCAGGGCCGGATCGGCGGAGAGCAGCGGGTGGAGCAGTTGCGGCAGGACGTGGGGCCAACGGGCGGCGGTGAGGGCCAGTTGGAGCACGACGGCACCGGCTTCGGCACCGGCTTCGGCACCGGCTTTGGCATCGGCGCCGGGCTCGGCGCCGGGCTCGGTTCCGGCCCCGACGTCGGCCCGTAGGCCGAGCACGGTGGCGGCGTCACCGGCGGCCCACGGCTGCGCCGGGTACCCGGCGGCGTGGCCCGGCAGGGTGAGGGCGAGGAAGTCCTCGGCCAGGGTGGCGGGTCGCAACGGCGCCAGTTCACGGCCCGGTTCGGAGGGCGGGTAGCAGAGCGCGTGGTCGGCCAGCACCGCCGAGACGGGGTGGTCCAGGGCGAGCGCGCCGAGCAGCTCCGCCGCCTGGTCGGAGGCCCGGGGTCCGCCCAGGGCGGCCGCGAAGACGGCCCTGCTCATCACCCACGGCGGAGTGCTGAACCGGCCCACCTCCGGGCTGCGGTGCAGCAGCGCCCAGTGCGCCTGCTCGCGGTCGAGCAGCCGGACGGTCAGCGCGGTCCGGTCGAGGGGGAGGACGAGGTCAGGAACGGAAGCGGCGGACGGCTGTGCGGACTCCAGGACGGTGTCCAACGCGGAGAGCAGCACGGTGAGGGCCAGCCCGAACTCCGGGTGCTCCACCTCCCTCGGCTGCGAGGGCGGTTCGACCCCGTACTGCGCGGCGAAAGCGGCCACCGCCGCCCGGTGCAGCGCACGTCGCGCCTCCGGCCCCAGCGGGCCGAGCAGTTGGGAGTCCGTCACGGTCGGCTGCTCGGAGGCGGCCTCCAGTGCGTACCGCAGGCTGTCGCCGCGGGCCAGCAGCAGCACCCTGGTCGGCACCCCCGGCCGCGGCGGCACCGCCGAGGCCAGCAGCCGGGCCAGCTCGGAGACCGGCCGCCGGTCCGCCTGCTCGACCAGCACCAGCAACCCGGCCGCCCGCTCGTCCGGAGCCGTACCCGGCGTGCCCGTCGTACCTGCCGCGCCCGCCGGACGCCCCGGCCCGCCGGCTGCCACCGGCCCGTCCACGGAGACCACCTGCCAGCCCGACTGCCGCTGCTCCTCGGCGAGTTGGTCGGCCAGCCGGGTCTTGCCCTGCCCGCCCGGCCCGTGCAGCCAGCGCACCGCGTGCGGACCGTCCTGCGCGCACCAGGCCCGCAGCGCCCCCAACTCCGGCTCCCGGCCGGTGAACCCGACCACCGCGAACCGGGCGTCCAGCAGCCTGCTCGGCTGCTCCACCAACCACCCGGAGTCCAGCGGCGGCGGCGACTGCCAGGCCGCCGGAAGGTACCGCCCGGCAGCTTCGGCCGCGCCGCTTGCGGTACCGGTGCCCCACGACTCAGCCAGCATGGACTACCCCGATCAGCTGCGCCCTCCCCGGGGCCCACCCCACCCGCTCGGTCGGGGACCATGCTGCCACCAAGGGCACGGATGTGACAGATGATTGACATGTTTCCGGAGCCACCCCGTGCGGTTCGCCCACGGTCCCCGCCCCGGCCTCCGCCGCAGCCCGATCGGGTGACCCGGAGCGTGTCGTCGCCCTCCGGGCCGGTGGTGCGGGTGACGATCCGTTCGACGGACCGCGCCGGGAGCCGATCCGGTGGCAGCCCTGGAAGGGATTCCCGATGCTCACTGGCACCGCACGTCCGGGGTTGCGGGCGGCCCTGGTCGGCCTGCTCGCCGCCTCGCTCTCGGCCGGCCTCCCCGGTGGGTTCCGCGCCCCGAGCCCCGCCGCCGCTGCAACCGCCATCGCAACCGCCACCCGCGCCGCCGGAGAGCTCTTCGCCCCGGCCACCGTCCAACCCGTGGGCGACCAGCCCAACCGGATCATCACCGCCGACCTGAACGGCGACG
This sequence comes from Kitasatospora sp. NPDC088742, assembly GCF_055584905.1. Classification (NCBI taxonomy): domain Bacteria; kingdom Bacillati; phylum Actinomycetota; class Actinomycetes; order Kitasatosporales; family Streptomycetaceae; genus Kitasatospora; species Kitasatospora sp. NPDC088742. The sequence goes on from NZ_JBVJLD010000001.1 coordinate 425,055, forward strand.
GCCGGCCCGACCTGGTCACCAGCGACGTGGCCTCCTCCACGGTCTCCGTCCTGCTCGGCAACGGGGACGGCACCTTCCAGCCCCGGCGCGGCTTCCCGGTCGAGGGATACCCGAGCGCCCTGGACGCGGGCGACCTGAACGGCGACGGCCGGCCCGACCTCGCCGTGGTCAGCGCCGTCCAGAGCCTGGTCACCGTGCTGCTCGGCAACGGCGACGGCACCTTCCAGCCCGGCGTGGCCCAACGCACCTGGGAGTGGTCCAACTTCGTGAAGATCGCCGACCTGGACCGCGACGGCCGGGCCGACCTGATCACCAGCAGCGACCGGTACCACTTCATCGACGTCTGGCTCGGAAACGGCGACGCCACCTTCCGCCCCGGCCAGCACTACACCACCGACAACGGCGCCACCCGCGCCGCCGTCACCGACCTCAACGGCGACGGGGCGCCCGACCTCGCCGTCACCAACCTGTGCGACGACAGCGTCTCGATCCTGATCGGCAACGGCGACGGCAGCTTCCGGCCCCAACGCTCCCTCCCCGCAGGGGTGGACCCGGAGGAGATCGCCGCCGCCGACCTCGACCACGACGGCGACGCCGACCTCGTCATCGGCAACGGTCTCTCCGGCTCGGTCGTCGACCGCCGGGTCTCGGTGCTGCTCGGCAACGGCGACGGCACCTTCCAACCGCTGCGCGCCTACGAGCTGCCGCAGGCCCCGACCGGCCTGGCAGTGGCCGACTACGACGCCGACGGGCGGCTCGACCTGGCCGCCTCGGTGACCGACCTCTGGGACGAGTCCGCCGTGGTCGTCCTCCCGGGCGACGGCGAGGGCGGCTTCGGCGCCCCCGACCCGTACCAGGCGGGATCGCGCCCCCGGGACCTGGCCACCGCCGACTTCGACGCCGACGGCCGTCCCGACCTGGCGGCCCCCGCCCAGGCGGACAACACGGTGGCGGTCCTCCTCAACCGGGCGGTGGCGCCGGTCCGTTCGGCCCTCACCAGCTCCGCCGAACCGGTCGGCTACGGCACCCCTGTCACCTTCACCGACACCGTCTGCCCCCGCTCACCCGCACTCCTGCGGCCCCCGACCGGCACGGTCACCTTCACCGAGGGCACCACCACCCTGGCGACCGCCACCCTGACCGCCGCCCCGGGCGCGGGCTGCGCCGGCGCCGCCTTCACCACCGCCGACCTGACACCCGGACAGCACGAGCTCACCGCCACCTACTCCGGCGACGCCCGCTACCGGCCCGACAGCTCCGCAGTCCTCCGTCAGAACGTCAACTGCACCACCACCGTGGCCGGTTCGGCCGTCCCGCTCACGGTGACGGGGTCCACTTGCGTCACCGGCGGCACCGTCGGTCCGGTCACCGTCCGCCCCGGCGGCGTCCTCTACCTGGCCGGAGCCACCGTCACCGGCGGCCTGACCGCCGACCGCGCGGCCAGGGTCACCTCCTGCGGCTCCACCCTCACCGGCCCGGTCTCCGTCCAGGGCTCCACCGGCCCGGTGACCCTCGGCTCCCCGGCCACCGGCTGCGGCGGCAACCGCGTCGACCGCGGCCTGCTGCTGCGCGGCAACCGGGCCGGCACCCTGCTGGCCGGCAACCGCGTCACCGGCCCGCTGCTCTGCACGGGCAACACCCCGCCCCCGTCGAACGCCGGACAGCCCAACACCGTCACCGGCTCCCGCGCGGGGCAGTGCACGGGGCTCTGACCCACGCCGGGTTGGCTGACGCCCCGTCCGCCGACGGGGCGTCAGCTGTCGAAGCCCAGCCCGAGGCGGTCCAGCGTGCGCAGCCAGGCGTTGCGGTGCCCGGAGTTGGCGTCGGCCCGGGTGAGTGACCACTGGGTGACGCCGATGCCGGCCGAGCGGATCGGCTCGGGCGGGAAGGGCAGCGGCTTGCGGCGCACCATCGACAGCTCGGTCCGCTCGGTGCGCCGGCCGGCCAGCAGGTCGAGCACCACCTCGGCGCCGAAGCGGGTGGCCCCGACCCCGAGACCGGTGTACCCGGCGGTGTAGGCGACCTTGCCGCGGTGGGAGAGGTCGAAGAAGGCACTGAACCGGGTGCAGGTGTCGATCGCCCCGCCCCAGGCGTGGCTGAAGCGGACGCCCTCCAGCTGAGGGAAGGTCTCGAAGAAGTGCCGCGCCAGGGTGGCGAAGGTCTCCGGCCGCTGGTCCCGTTCGGCCCGCACCCGGCTGCGGTACTGGTGCACCACGTCGTACCCGCCCCACAGGATGCGGTTGTCGGCCGACAGCCGGACGTAGTGGAAGTGGTTGGAACTGTCCGCGAACCCCTGCCGGTTGCGCCAGCCCACCGAGGCGAGCTGGTCCTCCGTCAGCGGCTCGGTCATCAGCGCGTAGTCGTAGACCGGGACGGTGTACGGCCGGTGACGGCGCAGCAGGGAGGGGAAGGCGTTGGTGGCCAGCGCCACCCGCCGGGCCGCGACCCGCCCGTACGGGGTGCGCACCACGACCCCGGAGCCGGACTCGGCGAGCCCGGTCGCCCGGGTGTGCTCGTGCAGCCGCACGCCCAGCCGCAGGCAGGCCCGGCGCAGGCCCCAGGCCAGCTTGGCCGGGTTCACCATGGCGACGCCCTCGCGGTCCCAGAGACCGCCCAGGAAGGTGGGGGAGTCGATCTCGGCGCGCACCTGCTCACGGTCCAGCGGGGTGAGGTGGCCCCCGTACCGCTCCGCGAGCGCGGCGAACTCGCGCAGCCCGTCGACCTGGTAGGGCTCGGTGGCGACCACGATCGAGCCGGAGCGCTCCCAGTCGCAGTCGATGTCGTACCGCTCGAGGGTGTCCTCCATGCCCTGGAGGTTGCGGGCGCCGAGACGCTCCAGGGCGGCGAGTTCGTCCGGCCAGCGCTGGTGGCCGTTGGCCAGCCCGTGGGTGAGGCTGGCCTCGCAGAACCCGCCGTTGCGCCCGGACGCGGCCCAGCCGGCCTCCTGGGCCTCGATCAGCAGCACGTCCAGCGACGGGTCCCGCTCCTTGGCGATCAGCGCCGTCCACAGCCCCGCGTACCCGCCGCCGACCACCAGCAGGTCGCACCGCGTCTCCCCGACCAGCGCCGAGGCGGCCGAGGGCCGGCCCGGGTCGTCGAGCCAGAACGGAACGGGCTTCGCGTCTTCCAGCGCGCGGACGGCGTCGGCCATGGCGGGGGGCTCCTACGGGTACGGAGGAGCGGGGGGTCTCCTCGTCGGACCGCCATCAGAACCCTGGGCCCGCCGTAAGGTCAACCATGTTGACGTAAGAGCGGATGAGGGGCCGAGGACGGCCCGGTGGCTCAGGCGATCGAGAACTGAGCGATGTACTCGGCGTACGGCGGGATGCCGACCTCGGCCCGGCGCTCGTCCATGCGCTCGGGCTCCTCGCAGGGCCACGGGACCGGCGAGCCGTCCTTCACGCCGGCGATCTGGGTGCCGTAGACCTGCTTCCTCCCCTCGTTCACCAGCGTGCGATCCCGCAGGAACGCGAGGTCCCGCGGGCTGGCACCGCCGCCGGCCACGGCCTGCTCCATCAGCCGCAGCGCACGCCGCTGCACGTCGAGCTGCCGGTCGGCGTGCTGGGCGATCAGCCATGCACCCTGGGCCGCCTCCGCGCCGACCAGCTCGGCGGTCGGCCAGCCGTGGGCGTCCATGATTTCGCTGAGACGGTCCGCGTGCCGCGCGGTCAAGCGCCGCCACAGCAACTGCTCCGCCGGGTCATCGCTGTTCGCATGGCGCGCGGCCTGGTGGTCCGCCGCCACCATCGCGTCGAGCTCTGCAGCCACTGCGGCAATCTCGGATGCCATCCCTTACTCCACGTCAGATCGAAGTCGTCGCTGGTCATTTGCCACCCTAGGTGTGCAAATCGCGACAGGATCTCCTCCCGGAGGACGGTGACAGACGCCCCTGAACATGGGGATACTTGATCTACCCGCGGAGCGAGAGCCGGATCAGCCGAGCGGGCCGAGGAGGTAGTTGCCAGGGGCGTCGGGGTCGGTGCTGAGGTAGAAGTCGACGATGGCACTGCGGTACTCGTGGTGGCTGATGACGCCGTCACCGTTGAGGTCGACACGCTCGAACGCCGGCCCGGAGAGCTCCGCGGGCACGCCCAGCGCCCGGTACAGCGCCACGTACTCCTCGCGACTCAGGACGCCGTCGCCATTGGTGTCGGCGGCGTTGATGACGGCGTCGGCGATGGCCATGACCGCGCTCTCGAAGTGGGCGGGGGCGGTGATGTCCGCCATCGCGGCGGTGAACTCCGCGCGGGAGACCTGTCCGTCGCCGTCGGTGTCGGCGTGCTCGAGGAGCAGCTGCCACCACTGCCCGAACGCGGTGTGGATCGCGGCCTGGTTCGCCAAGTCCTCATCCGCCGCGACCTGGGCGAACACCCCGGCCGTCGCCTGCAGGTCCTGCTCGGTGAGCCGGCAGTCGTCGTCCTGGTCGAACCAGTCGAACAGGAGGCTGAACTTCTGACCGGCCATGGTGGAGCTGTTCATGCTTCGTCCCTCGTTCCACGGTCCGCGCGCAGTTCCAGCGCGCGGCAACGTGCAAACGCTAGTGACATCGAGCCTGGACAGGCCGGCCGTTCCGCGGACAGCCATTCGTCCGGGTGAATGCCCCCTGGGTCACCTGTGCGAGTGGGCGGGGCTGCCCTCGTACCGGTCGCCGGCCAGACGGGTCGGTCCGCTGATGCGGCCACCGGGCTGGGGTTCGGCGGGATCACGTTCAGAGTTCAGCTGACCGGTGTGTCGGTGGTGGGTGGGGGCCAGTAGCATCCGTTGGCCCGTCAGGGCCGGCCCGTGAATTCCCGTGATGAAAGAGGCGTCAGTGCAACACGTCGAGTCCCCTCAGGCGCCGGTGCGGGAGCAACTGCCCGGGGAGGTGGCGGCGCTCGCGGCTGCCGAACGGCTCGGGGAGCTCCGGGCGAGTTTCGGGCCGAAGCGGGTGGGGGCCTGGGCGATGGCCGGTATGGGCTTGCTCACCCTGCTGGGGCTGCCGGCTCTGGTGCTGCCGGGGCTGTACTTCGGCTGGCGGCTGCTGCGGACGCCCAACCTCAACGGCAAGCAGGCCGCGAAGCGGATCCACTGCTTCGAGCACGGGCTCGTCGTGAGCGACCGCACCGGTCCGGTCGCGTTCCGGTGGGACTCGGCCGCGGTGCTGCAGCGGATCACCAGGAACCACGTGAACGGGGTGTACGTCGGGACCAGCTACCTCTACACGCTGTTCAAGCCGGATCGCTCCACGATCGAGTTGACGGACTTCTACGCGGACCCGGAGGTCTGGGGCGCCGCCATCCAGCACGAGCTCACCAGGGCCCAACTGCCCGGTGTGCTGGAGCTGTTGGACCGGGGCGAGCACGTGCGGTTCGGTGACGTGGTGGTGGGGTCCGGCGGGATCTCGACCACGAAGCGGGGCGGGGTGCCGTGGAGCGAGATCGAGAAGATCGAGGTCAGGGACGGGGTGGTGTGCGTGGCGAAGGCCGGCAAGCTGCTCGCGTGGTCGAATACGCCGGTCCACCGGATTCCCAACTTCTTTCTGTTCCTGGCCGTGGTGGATCACCTTCGCGGCTGAGGCCGTTATCAATTCTTTGCATCTCACTTGAATCACGGCCGGGTTGATAGGTCGCCATTGCCCGAAACGCGCGCAATGGCTGTGGATACTGTGCGCCCTGCACTGCCATGAAGCCATTGACCGCAGAGGACCCCATGAGTACCCCGCAGAACCCCCAGGGCCAGCCCGTGCCGCCGTCCGAGGAGGGCGCCCCGGCTCCCTTCGCCTACGACGCCGCCATGCAGGCGCAGGCGGCAGCGCCCAAGAAGAGCCTGTCCAAGAAGCTGCTCTCGCTGCTCGGTGTGCTCGTGGTGATCGTGATCGTGGCAGTGATCAAGGTCGCCGTGCGGGACGCCTTCACCGACGGGCCGGTCCGCGCCAAGGTCGGTGACTGCGTCGCCGTCACCGGCAGCGAGAACGACCCGTCCGTCGAGACCGTCGGCTGTGGCGACTCCAAGGCCACCCACACGGTTTCGAAGGTCATCGACAACACCTTCGACGGGACGAAGTGCGGCCCCGAGTTCGACGCCCTCTCGCAGAAGCTGGGCAGCGACAAGTTCGTACTCTGCCTGACTCCGAAGAGCTGATCACGGCAGGGCGCCGCCCCGGGGGGAATTCCCCCCGGGGCGGCGCTCGCTTTTCCGCCCGACGGGGCGTCAGTTGCGGTAGCGGTACAGGACGCGGCCTCGGGTCAGGTCGTAGGGGCTGAGCTCCACGAGGACCCGGTCGAAGGGGAGGATCTTGATCCGGTTCTTGCGGATCTTCCCGCTGATGTGGGCGAGCACGTGGTGGCCGTTGGTGAGTTCCACCTTGAAGACCGCGTTGCGCAGGCACTCGAGGACGGTGCCTTCGATTTCGATGCCGTTCGGTGTTCTCGGCAAAGGTCCCTCGTTTCTAGGGGATTGGAGGATGGGCGGTGGAGAATGATCAGTGGTGGCGGACGAGCTCCGTGACGCTGCCGGTCCGCTGGGCGCCGAAGTCCTCGAAGAGTGCGGCGGCCGCGAGGTTGGACGCGTCCACCTCGGCCCAGGCCGACGGGATGCCCGCCGCGTCGAGCGAGGCGAGGGCGTGGGCCAGCAACGCCCGCCCGGCGCCCCGCAGTCGGAAGTCGGCCAGGACCGCGAGGAGTCCGATGCGGGCGCGGCGCGGCACGATCGCCACCCGCACCAGCCCGATGTAGGTGCCGTCGTCCGTGACGGCCACCGCGTAGCGGGTGGGGTCGCCGAGGACGGTGCCCGCGGGGGGCGGGATGACCTCGGCGGGCATGGTGTGCCAGCCGGCCGCGGCGGAGATCTCGGCGCGGAGGTCGCGGTCGAGTGCGCGGAGCAGGGTCTCGTCGGCTTCGGTCCCGGGCAGGACCGACATGCCCGCCGGGGTGGTGAGGCCGCCCGGCCGGGCGGTGGGCAGGACGTACTCCAACTCGCGGCGGGAGAAGGTGTAACCGGCCTGCTGCCAGCGGGAGTTGAGCTCGGGCTCGGAGTCGCTCACCAGGGTGTGGAGCGGGGCCGGCAGGGCGGCCGACATGGCGTCGGCGAGCGGCGCGAAGGCGGTGTCCTGCCAGACGTCGATGCTGAGGAAGCGGCGGCCGTCGGGCCGCTCTGCGAGGTCGCCGTGGCCGAGGACGCGGCTGTCGCCGTCGACGGCCTGCCACTGGGTGTCGGTCACGCGGTTGACCAGGGGGAGGGGAGAGTTCATGGCTGTCGCCCTTTCAGGAGTGCCTGCTTGAAGAGGCGCTCCCGACGACACCGTCCTGGTCAGTCGCACACCGTGAAGAAGAGGGGGAGCACCCACGTCGATACTGCGTTCACGGGTCTCACCTCCTGGCGTGCGGTCACGGTGATCGGCACACTAGCAAGCCGGCCGGGTCCGGCCCAAACTGTTTTCGGAGTGGCCGGATCCGAATCGCCCAAAGCTCAAATTTCGCGCAAATCATCCTCGAAGGTGACATACGCCACAGCGGGAACCCCTGCCACGGGTAAGGATGTGCCGCTCGGCCGAGGCGCCCGACGACCACCCACATCGCCGCCGTCCCGGTCGGGAGACCACACTCCCCCTCATGAAGGCGACGACTCCATGGTTGACCGCACGACCACCACGGCGGCCCAACTCAACACCGATGAGCCACAGTTGGCGGCGCCGGGGCATGTGGACGCCGGTGACGCCGGGTACCGCAAGGACCTGAAGTCCCGTCACGTCAACATGATCGCGATCGGCGGCGCGATCGGCACCGGCCTGTTCCTGGGGGCCGGCGGGCGGATGGCGAACGCGGGGCCGTCGCTGTTCATCGCGTACGCCGTCTGCGGCGTCTTCGCCTTCCTGGTCGTCCGGGCGCTCGGCGAGCTGGTGCTCTACCGGCCGTCCTCCGGCGCGTTCGTCTCCTACGCCCGCGAGTTCATGGGGGAGAAGGGCGCCTACACGGCGGGCTGGCTCTACTTCCTCAACTGGGCCACCACCGCCATCGCGGACATCACCGCCGCCGCGACGTACGCGCACTTCTGGGCGATGTTCAGCGACGTCCCGCAGTGGCTGCTCGCGCTGGTCGCGCTGTCCGTGGTGCTCGCGGCCAACCTGATCTCGGTCAAGTACTTCGGGGAGATGGAGTTCTGGTTCGCCATCATCAAGGTGGCGGCGTTGGTGGCGTTCATGCTGGTGGGCATCTACCTGGTGGCCACCCACCACCCGGTGGACGGGCACACCCCCGGCCTGGCCACCATCACCGAGAACGGCGGGCTCTTCCCGAGCGGCGTGATGCCGATGCTGCTCCTGCTCCAGGGCGTCGTCTTCGCCTACGCCTCGGTCGAGCTGTGCGGGGTCGCGGCGGGGGAGACGGAGCACCCGGAGAAGATCATGCCGAAGGCGATCAACTCCATCATGTGGCGGGTGGGCCTGTTCTACGTCGGCTCCGTCGTCCTGCTCGCGCTGATCCTCCCGTACACCGCGTACTCCTCCAGCCAGAGCCCCTTCGTCACCGTCTTCGACAAGCTCGGCATCCCGGGCGCCGCCGGCGTGATGAACCTGGTGGTCCTCACCGCGGCGCTCTCCAGCCTCAACTCCGGCCTGTACTCGACCGGTCGGATCCTGCGCTCGATGTCGCTGTCCGGCTCGGCGCCGAAGTTCACCGGCGTGATGAACAAGGGTGGCGTCCCCTACGGCGGGATCCTGCTCACCGCCGGGTTCGGCGTGCTGGGCGTGGTGCTGAACTACGTGATGCCCGGTGAGGCCTTCGAACTGGTCATCAACTTCGCCTCGATCGGGATCCTCGGCACCTGGGCGATGATCATGATCTGCTCGCTGCTCTTCTGGCGCCGGGCCGGCCAGGGCCTGCTCACCCGCCCCGGGTTCCGGCTCCCCTGGGCGCCGTGGACGCAGCTCGTCACGCTGGGGTTCCTGGTCTCGGTGCTGGTCCTGATGTGGATGGACGGCGGTGTCGGGCGGACCACCGTGGCCTGTCTGCCGCTGGTCGCCGCCGCCCTGACGGGTGGTTGGTTCCTGGTCCGCCGACGCGTCTCGGAGACGGCCTCGGCGGAACGGGGCTGACGCGGCCGGGCGCCGTCGGCGCCCGGCGCGGAGGTCAGACGGGCCGGCGGTCCAGGACGTGTGTCAGGAAGCGTTCGGTGGACGGGAGCCCGGCGAAGGCGCGCAGGTCGGGACGGGCGGCGAAGTGGTCCGCTCCGGGCAGCGAGCCCGGGCGGGTGAGGACCAGGGCGGGGCGCCCGTACCGCTGGTACGAGGGCTCCCAGCCCGCCGGGCGGAAGCCGTCGCGGTGGAGCTGCTCCAGCCGGACCGGGGTGTCCGGTGCGCCGAGCACATCGTCCTCGACCACGATCCGGTCGGAGAGCCCGGTGGAGCGGTACGAGCCGTCCGGCCCGGCCACGGCGGGGACGGTGGGGACCGGCTGTCCGGTGAGGGGCGGACGGGCCGTGAGCAGGTAGAGCGACTCCACCGTCGCCGAGGGTGCGGCGAGTTGGTGCAGTGCGCCCACCGCTCCGGTCCCGTCCGGGAGTTGGTGGTCGAGGGCTGCTTCGAGGCCGGTGCTCTCCGCCCACATCGCGGCCAGCAGGCGGTAGTCGGGGCCGTCGGGCAGGTGGAGCGGGCGCTGCCGGGCGGCGGCCTGCCAGGACGGCAGGTCGCGGGGGGCGAAGGTGGCGATGAAGGGCTCGGCGGCCGTCCGGGCGACGAGGTGGGAGTGCAGCGCGTGGGTGGCGGTGAAGCCCTGCGCGAGCTGACTGGCGATCACCGGGCCGACCGGTGGCCGGCCGGGCCGGTTCAGCGCGACCCGGGTGTGGGTCACCAGGTGGTCGGCCTCCAGGAGGTGCTCGCGGGCCCAGCGCACCCGGGCGGTCAGCAGCCCCGCCGCGAGGCCGGACCGGGTGCCGGGGCGCTTGCCGGTGCGGCCGAGTTCGTACCGCGTGGGGCCGTCGGCGAAGAGCGGCTCGACCAGGGTGTACCTGGTCGTCGCCACCACCACCTCGCTCTGCCCGTCCAGTAGGAGGAAGAGCCGGACCCGTCCGGACTCCACGGCCTCGGCCAGCTGCCGGGCCTCCGCCTCTGCCGCGTCCTGGTCCAGGCGCCGGTCGTAGAGGAGCGCCAGCAGTCCGGCCACCTGGCGGGCCGCGCGCAGCAGGTGGGGGTGGGCCAGGCCGGCCACCGCGTCCGGTGGGATGAGCTCGAACCCCTGTTCCGTGTAAGCCCGTTGAGCTTTGATCAGATCCTCGCGGCGGCTCTCCATGGCACCAGGGTAGAACGGCGGATGCCGCCGGCCGGAGGTGTTCCGGTCGGCGGCATCCGCAGCGGCTGCGGAGGTCAGGCCTGGTCGGGTGCGGCCAGGATGCAGAGCAGGGAGCAGGCCACGGCGTAGGACGGGGCGGTGGTGGTGGGGACGGTGCCCGGGGGCGAGTTGGCGGGGACGAAGCTGGCGGAGGCGGTGTTCTTCATCGGGAGGGCCAGCAGGAAGGAGCTGCAGTGGATCTGACGGCTCGTCCCGGCGGCCAGCTCGAAGGTGCCGGCGGCGGTGCGGCAGGCGGGCGTCGCGGCGTCGTTCACCTGGACCCCGGCGGCGGCCACCTGGCCGGTGTTGGTGACGGTGATCCGCCAGTGGGCGGTGCCGAGCAGGCGGAGCAGACCGACCGGGCTGGTCTTCGCCCAGGGGCCGGGCCCGCCCGGGTCGCAGTCGTGCGGGTGGTCGGAGGCGCAGATCTCCTTCACCACGCTCACCTGCGGCAGGCAGCCGCTGCCGGGGGCGACGGCCAGGGTGACGGTGTTGGAGCCGGACTGGCCCGCCGCGTCGACGCCGTTCGCGGTGTTGGAGAGCTGGGTGGCCGCGCAGTCGGCGGAGACCACGGTCCGGAAGCAGAGCTGCGGGGCGTCACCCTGGTAACGGGCCGTCAGCACCGGCCCGTTGCCGTTCTCGAAGTCGGCGGCCGAGGTGAGCGTCAACTGCACCGACACGGTGACGGCCGGGTGGGCGGCGGCGCTGATGCCGCTGAGGTCGATCACCCCGTCGGCGGTGAGCGGCGGGCTCGCCAGCACGGCGCCGCTGTCCGGGTCGGTGACGCTGACCCGGGAGGCGGCCAGGTCGGCGTGCGAGAGGTCGATGCCGGTCAACTCGGCCCGGGTGTACGCCTGGACGTGGCCGGTCCCGCCGTCGCAGTAGAACGCCGAGGGCCGGAGCGTGACGGTGGCCCCGCTGTGCACGCACGGGGAGGTACCGGTGGCCGGGTCGATCGAGAACAGCACGCCCGCGTCGCCGAGGGCGATCAGGCAGCGGGTGGTGGCGTCGTAGGCGTAGCCGTAGTCCCGGGTGGCCCCGCCGTTCACGTTCGGGTGCTTGGCCGGGAGCGGGAAGCCGGCGCAGGGCGCGGCGTGGGTCCAGTCGTGGCAGACCGTCGCGCCCGCGATGCCGCCGCCCCAGATCGGGAAGTAGCTGCGGGTCTCGCCGTTGGCGGTGACCACCTCGGGGTTGAAGGTCAGCACCCCGCCGGCGATCCCGGCCAACGTGGACGGCGGGGTCAACGGGGCGCCGGCGATGGCGAAGCAGGCGGTGTTGAGGGTGGCGCCGCTGACGGTGGTGGTGCAGACGCCGTTGGCCTGGCCGGCGGTGTCGTAGGCCGTGTAGGCGTTGTAGCTGTAGTAGGCCGCGCTGGGCGCGGCGGCGTGCGGGGTCTCCCAGCCCGCGCAGGCGGTGCCGGTCGCGGGGTCGAAGCAGCCGAGCGCGGGCGGCAGCGCGGCGGTGGAGCCGCCGGTCTGCGGGGAGGACGAGGCGAAGACCTTGCCGTCGGCGACGGTGGTGGCGCCCAGGTAGAGCGCGCCGGGCGAGCTCGGCAGGTCGTGGTTGGGCGGCACGATCGCCGCGTACGGCTGACCGGCGCACGGGGTGCGGGAGCTGACGGTCAGACAGAGCACCTGCCCGGTGCTGGCGACGCCGTACAGCTTGCCGCCGGTGGTGACCAGCCCGGCGAGTCCGTTCGCCGCGGACGGGGAGCCGGCGACGGGGGCCAGGGCGAAGAAGCCGCAGTTGGCCACGGTGTCCAGGTCCAGGCAGCCGACGCCGACGCTGCCCGCCGAGACGCCCGGGTAGTAGACGGTGCCGGGCCGCTGCGGGTCCTCGACGTACTGCGGGGTCAGGGTGGAGGCGATGTCGCCGGTGTCGCCCGAACCGAGCGGCCCCGGCGTGCTGTTGAGCGGGCGGGGCCAGGGGCCGCCGGGGCAGGGCTGCCCGGTGGAGAGGTCGCTGCAGACCACCTGCCGGGCGGTGGCGCCGACGTGGTGGTACATGTTCCAGGACTGCACCTGGCCGAGGGCCGTCCGGTGCAGGATCGGCGTGAAGCCGTCCCCGCCGGTGGCCTGCGTGGTGGGCTTCACCGGCGGCAACAGCGGGGCCGAGAGCTCGGTGCCGCCGTTGCGGGCGTCCGCCTTGGACGCGCGGACGGCGGTGGTGGCGGCGCCCTGGTCGGTGCCGGTGAAGGTGGAGCCGTCGGTGGACCAGGACGGCGTCCAGCCGGGCGGGGTCCGGAGCGAACCCGGCACGTAGGTCTGGGTGGTGCCCGCGCCCGTCCCGCCGCCGGTGATCGGGTCGGTGACGGTGGCGGGCGCGGCGGCCGGGGAGTCGACCGCGTTGCGGTAGGAGACGGCCCAGTCGACCGTGTCGCCGTGCTCGGCGGTGGCGGCGCCGGGGTGGGTGACGTTCCGGACCGACTTCGTCAGGGTGGACGGCGAGGCGGCCGCGGTCTCGGCGGCGGCTTGGGCGGCCGTGGCGGTGGTGGTGGCCGGTGCGACTCCGACCAGCAGCGCGGCCGTCAGGGACGCGGCGGCGGTGGTGGCGCGGAGGAGGTGGCTGGTTCGGGATGCGAAGAGCGTTCTCAGCATGGATTCCCCACCTGGGTCGGCGGGCGTCCGGCACGGCGCCGGAGCCCTTCCGGGGGCGACCTTAGGGGAGCGGCCCGAGCCGGGTGAGCTGATGAACGGAAGATACGGCCATCGGAAGAAATTCGGACACGATACAGAAGCAGTCGGCTGACGAACTGTCGGAATGCAGGCTCGGAACGGTCCTTCCCGGCTGGAAAACCCACTGGTCCCGCCTGCCCCGGGCGGCCAGACTGCACAGGTGAACCCACTGACCACATCCCGTGGACCGCTACGCCCCGCTCCGCCGGATCCGCGCAGCGAATTCCTCGTCCCCGACTTCGAGGACATGGCGGACCTGATCGCCGGGCTGGCCGTTCCGGCGGACGCGCCGATGGACGTGATGAGCGCGCTGGGCACCTGCCGCGAACTCCTCCGGTTCGCATTCCACCGCTACGAGTTCGCCACCGCCGCGATCACCCATTCGCTGGTCGCGCTGGAACTCGCCCTCACCGGGCGGTCGGTGGCGCCGGGGCCGCTGCCGGAGCGCGTGCGGTCGGCCGTCGCGACGGGACTGCTCCCCGCGGGGTCGGCCGCTCCGCTCGGCCCGGCCCTGGCGCTTCCCGGCCAACTCGCCCGGGGCGAACGGAGCAGCGCCGCCTGGCAACCCGAGGCCGCCGTCGGAGTGGCGCAGGCGGTGTTCGACGCGGTGGCCGCGCTCGTCACGGTGGCGGCCCGGACCGCGGAGTCGGAGCTGAGCGGCGAGTCGTTGGTCCGACTGCGGGACGAGCACCGGGCCATGCCGTTCCCACCGAGCTTCCGGGGTGCCGGCATCGCCGGAACGGACCTGGTCCTGGTCGACCTGTGGGTGGCCGGTCTGGTCGACCGCACTCTCAACGGCACCTTCGACGAGTGGTGCGCGGCCGAGCTCTGGGGGTCGATCAACGCCCTCGACAAGGCGATCCCCCTGATGCACGAGCCGTACTGCGAGAGCTACTTCGCCAAGTTGCGGAGCTTGGCGATGGCCGTCGCCTCGCGCCACGTCCCGGACGCGGCACCGATCCCGCTGGGTACCGCGAGCCCGGACCATCCGGGAGAGCACGGCTCCTTCTCGGTCCGGGTCGGCGGCGGAGCGCTCACCGTCCCCATCCGGATCTACCACGACGAACCGGCCACCGCCGCGGTCGGGTCGCTCACCGAGCGGCGGCGGAGGGCACTCCACTGCCTCTACACCCGTCACCACGACGGGCGGGTGCGGCAGCGTCACCTCGCGGAGATCATCGCGTCCACGGACCCCGAGGTGGTCCCCTTCGTCGTGCGGCTGCTCGGGGAGTACGTGCTGGAGATCCTGGTCGATCTCCGGGACGGGCTACGGGAGTTGCTCGTTCCCGGCTCCGAGGGGAGTGCCGTGTACGGACGGTTCGTCGTGGAGAACCCGGCGTTCTTCGCGCGTACCGAGCGGCGGGTGGTCAGCTACTGGAACCAGTACCACCGCGGCACGTACGCGAGCTTCCAGGGCTACCCCGGCGGCACCGCGCTCGATCTGCTGCGCGACGCCGCCTCCGAGGTGGCCGGGCGCCCCTGGCCCAACCGGACCCCAAGTCGGCGGACCCGGGTGGACGGCTACTGCTGAACCCCCGGGAGGGAGTTGAGGCGGGCGGCCTGGCGGTAGAGGTGGTCCCGTTCGGGCTGGTTGGCGGCGTGGCGGGCGGCCTCGGCGTAGAGGCGGGCGGCCGTGGTCAGGGCGCCGTCGCGTTCGTGGAGGTAGGCCGAGACGGCGGTGTGGCGGGGGACGGTGGGGGCCACCGTGGCGAGGGCGGCCAGGCCGGCGCGGGGGCCGTCGGCCTCGCCGACCGCGACGGCGCGGTTGAGGCGGACCACCGGACTGTCCGTCAGCTTCGCCAACTCGTCGTACCACTCGACGATCTGGACCCAGTCGGTCGCCGCGGCCGTCGGCGCGTCCGCGTGCAGCGCGGCGATCGCCGCCTGTGCCTGGTACTCGCCGAGACGGTCCCGGGAGAGCGCCGCCTGGAGCACCGCGACCCCCTCCGCGACGGCGGCGGTGTCCCAGCGGCCGCGGTCCTGCTCGGCCAGCGGGACCAGGGCGCCGTCCGGGGTGGTCCTGGCCGCCCGCCGGGCGTGGTGCAGCAGCATCAGGGCGAGCAGACCCGCCACCTCGGGGTGGTCGACCGCCGCCGCCAACTGCCGGGTCAGACGGATGGCTTCGGCGGCCAGGTCGAGGTCACCGCCGTAGCCCTCGTTGAAGACCAGGTAGAGCACCCGCAGCACGGTGGCCACGTCGCCGGGCCGGTCGAGGCGGACGGCCGAGACGGTGCGCTTGGCCCGGCTGATCCGCTGCGCCATGGTGGCCTCGGGCACCAGGTACGCCTGCGCGATCTGGCGGGTGGTCAGCCCGCCGACCGCCCGGAGGGTGAGCGCCACGGCGGAGGAGGGCGTCAACGACGGGTGCGCGCACAGGAAGTAGAGGCGCAGGGTGTCGTCCGCCTCCGGCACCGGACCGGGCTCCGGCTCCTCGTGCACCCGCTCCTCCCGGCGGCGCCGGGCGGTCTCGGCCCGGGCCCCGTCGAGGAACTTCCGCCAGGCGACCGTGAGCAGCCACCCCTTCGGGTCGCGCGGCGCCCCGGCCTCCGGCCAGGTCCGGAAGGCCTCCAGGAGCGCCTCCTGCACCGCGTCCTCGGCGGCGGCGAAGTCGGCGCCCCGGCGGACGAGGGCCGCCAGCACGCCCGGGGTCAGGGTGCGCAGCAGCACCTCGTCCACCGGCGGGTTCACCCCGCCGACCCGTGGCAGTCCAGGTCGGCGTCGACGGGCGGCGCGGACATGAACGGGCGCAGCTCCAGCCACTCGTGGATCGGCTTCCCGTCCTTGCCGGGCGCGGCCGACAGCTCGCCGGCCAGCTCCAGCGCCCGCTCGTAACTGTCCACGTCGATCACCATCCAGCCGGCGATCAGGTCCTTGGTCTCGGCGAACGGGCCGTCGGTGACGGGCGGCCTGCCCTCTCCGTCGTAGCGGACCCAGGTGCCCTCGGGCGCGAGCGCCTGGGCGTCGACGAACTCGCCGGTCTGCTCCAGCTTGGCGGCGAAGTCCCGCATGTACTGGATGTGGGCGGTGATCTCCTCGGGCGTCCAGTGCTCCATCGCCACGAAGTTGGCCGGCGCCGGGGCGCCGCGGTAGTGCTTGAGCAGCAGGTACTTGGCCATGATCGCTTCTCCTCCGTACGGTGTGGCGGGCCCATTCTGGCCGCGCTCACCCCTGGGACGGAGCCGGACACGGCTTCTCGACATCCCGGGCGAGATTCTTTTTCGGGGTTTCTCCGGAAGTTGTTGCGCGGGCCCCGCCGGGCCCGGAGCCTGGGAGACGGGCCGCCGCGCCGGAGCGGGCCGATAGGAGGTCGGTACCGCATGACCGGTCACGAGGCCCGCCCGTGGTGGCGGGACGCCGTCGTCTACCAGATCTACCCGCGCAGCTTCGCCGACGGGAACGGCGACGGGGTCGGCGACCTCGCCGGGATCCGTCACCGCCTGGCCCACCTGGTGGAGCTCGGCGTGGACGCGCTCTGGACCTCGCCGTGGTACGTCTCCCCGATGGCCGACGGCGGTTACGACGTGGCCGACCACCGCGACGTGGACCCGCTGTTCGGCACGCTGGCGGAGGCCGAGGCCCTGATCGGCGAGGTCCACCGGGCCGGTCTGCGGATCATCGTCGACCTGGTGCCCAACCACGTCTCCGGCCAACACCCGTGGTTCCGCGCGGCGTTGGCCGCCGGGCCCGGCTCGCCGGAACGTGCGCGCTTCCACTTCCGCCCCGGTAGGGGCGCGGACGGCGAGCTGCCCCCGAACGACTGGACCTCCTACTTCAGCGGCCCGGCCTGGCACCGCGTCACCGACCCGGACGGCACCGAGGGGGAGTGGTACCTCCACCTCTTCGCACCCGAGCAGCCCGACCTGAACTGGGAACACCCGGACGTACGGGCCGACTTCGAGCACACCCTGCGCTTCTGGCTGGACCGCGGCGTCGACGGCTTCCGGATCGACGTCACCGACGCCCTGGTCAAGGAGGCCGGACTCCCCGACGCCGCCGACCACCGGCCCGGCACCCCGCTGCCCTGGGCCGACCAGCCCGGGGTGCACGAGATCTACCGCTCCTGGCGCCGCCTGACCGACTCCTACCCGGGCGGGCGGATGTTCGTCGGTGAGCTGTGGAGCCCGGACCCCGAGCGCTTCGCCCGCTACCTGCGCTCCGACGAGCTGCACACCGCGTTCAACTTCCCCTTCCTCCAGGCCCCTTGGGACGCCGAGGGGATGCGCGGGGTGATCGACCGGACACTGGCCATGCACGCCCGGGTCGGCGCGGCGGCCACCTGGGTGCTCTCCAACCACGACACCACCCGGCACGTCACCCGCTACGGCCGCCGCGACACCGCCTTCGCCTTCGACGGCGGGACGCGGTACGCCAGCCCCGTCGACCTGCGGCTGGGCACCCGCCGGGCCCGGGCGGCCGCCCTGCTCTCGCTGGCCCTGCCCGGCAGTGCCTACGTCTACCAGGGCGAGGAGCTCGGCCTGTGGGAGGTGGAGGACCTGCCCGCCGCCGTGCGGCAGGATCCGACGCTCCATCAGTCCGGGCAGACCGACCCGGGCCGCGACGGCTGCCGCGTCCCCCTCCCGTGGTCGGGCGACGCCCCGCCGTTCGCCTTCACCCCGCCCGGCGCCGCGAGCCCGCCGTGGCTGCCCCAGCCCGGCGAGTGGAAGGACCTCACGGTCGCCGCCCAGACCGGTGACCCGTCCTCGATGCTGGAGCTCTACCGCACCGCCCTGCGCCTGCGCCGCACCGAGCCCGGCCTCGGCGACGGCCCGCTCGCCTGGCTCCCCACCACCCCCGACGTCCTCGCCTTCACCCGCCCCGGCGGTTTCACCTGCGTGGTCAACCTCTCCGCGGAGCCCGTCCCCCTGCCGCCCCACGAGGCCGTCCTGCTCGCCAGCTCCCCGCTCGACGGCGCCCTCCTCCCGGCCGACACCGCCGCCTGGCTCCGGAGCGTGGCGCAGGCGGGCGGATGAGTCCTCGCGGATGAACACGTGCGTCGGGCCCTGTCTCGACGGACGGGGCCCGACAGTGCCGCCGCGATTGCCTAGTGCCGTGCCCGGCACTAGGAGGGCAGTGCGTCGTGCCCGGATGGCTGCCCGGTGTGCCGGGCGGTTCGGCCGTCGCTCCTGCGTACGCTGCCGTTTCCGGTGTGACGGCGACGGCGACGGGAGCGGGAGTGCACGAGCATCACGACACCGAACGTCAGCGTCGGCCGGCCGGCCTTCCGTCGGCCGACGGGCGTCAACCGGGCGGTGTGCACCCGTTGTTGGCCCTGCAGCGCTCGGCGGGGAACGTCGCCGTCAACCGCCTCGTCGCCCAGCGCATGGATCCGCCCACTTCGGTGACCTCCACGACGTCGACGGGAGGGCAGCAGACCTCGGGCTGGGAGGACGCCGACAGCTTGGACGCGGAACACAAGCTGGGGATCGCCGCACAGTTGCAGGACGAATTCCGAGTGGGATTCCTGGCTGGGCTGACCGCGGAGTTCCCCGAACTGGCCGGTGCCGTCCTGCGACCCAGCCTGGGCGGGGGTGCGGCGGTGGCCGCGCTGCACTACCACCGGCCGGTCCAGGACCTCGACATGCGCCTTGAGGTCGTCCCGCCCGAAGGGGTGACCGTGACGAAGGAGCACCGGGGGTGGCTGCTCGACGCCCTTGTCGAACGGCTGGGCGGGAAGAAGGTCGAGGTCGGGAGAGGAGAGCCCACCACGGTCAGGGGGCGGTTCGGGGACGCCGAGGTCAGCGTGACGCTGGTGCGCAACTACGAGACGGTGAACCGGGATCGGCCCGGCGGGCCGTCGCTGGTCGTACGGGAGGAGAAGCAGCTCTTCCTGGACAAGATCGAAGCGTTGATCAGTCGTGAGCGCTCGGCCGAGCCGGGGAACGGGTGGAAGGAGAAGGTGAAGCGGGACTCCTCGGACATCAACGACCTCTACGAGAACGTCCTGCGCCGCGACCTGTCCGATGTCGCGCGGCTGCCGGTGGTGAAGTGGAAGACCTTCGTCAGCAACTTCAAGAACGCCGCCGGCAAGCACGGGAAGACGCTGACGGACGGGGCCCGGCTGAAGGAGATCAGCCGTAGCCTGGAGGACGCGTGGAAGAAGGCGGTCCAGCCCGCCACCTCCAAGCCGGCGGTGGAGCCGGAGCCGGAGCCGGAGACTCCCGGATCGGACCAGGAGGCCTGAGGCAGGGCCGCGCGGACCTGACGGGGAGACAGCCACATTGCTCCTGTACCGGGGTGAGGTGACATAGGTCGTGCGGTAGTGGCGCGAGTGAAACAAACCGGCCATACCGTTTTGCTATGGCCGACATTTTCGACTCGTACACGACAGCGGGCGCGTGGGATGAGATGTTCGAGCGTCCCGGGGTGGTGCGACCGGCCTACGAGGCCGTCTTCGCCGCCCTGAGCCCGCTGGACTCCCTCGAACTTCGGTACCGCACCGACCACATGGCCCGGGCCTTCACCGACCGGGGCGTGACCTACTCCTACGGGGGTGAGGAGCGTCCCTTCCCGCTCGACCTGGTGCCACGTCTGCTCGACGCCGTCGAGTGGGACCGGCTGAGCCGGGGGGTCAGGCAGCGCGTGCTCGCGCTGGAGGCCTTCCTCGCCGACGCCTACGGCGCGCAGCGGGTCTTCGCCGACGGCGTGGTGCCCTACCGACTGCTGTACTCCTCGCCGCACTTCCACCGGGCGGCGCACGGCATCGAGCCGCCGAACGGGGTCCGCATCCACGTCTCCGGGATCGACCTGGTCCGCGACGAGGAGGGCCGGTTCCGGGTGCTGGAGGACAACGTCCGTGTGCCGTCCGGTGTTTCGTACGTGATCGAGAACCGTCGGGTGATGACCCGGACCTTTCCTTCCCTCTTCGCCGAGCAGCCCGTCCGCCCGGTGGACGAGTACCCGCAGCGCCTCCTGGGCGCCCTCCGGGCCTGCGCCCCCGAGGGCGTGACCGATCCGGTCGTGGTCGTGCTCACCCCCGGGTTGGCGAACGCCGCCTACTTCGAACACGCCCTGCTGGCACGGCTGATGGGCGTCCAGCTGGTCGAGGGCCGCGACCTGGTGTGCTCCGGCAACCAGGTGCGGATGCGCACCACCCGGGGCGAGAGCCCGGTCCACGTGATCTACCGGCGGCTCGACGACGACTTCCTGGATCCGCTGCACTTCCGGCCGGACTCGCTGATCGGCGTGCCGGGCATCCTCTCCGCCGCGCGCGCGGGCAACGTCACCCTCGCCAACGCCGTGGGCAACGGCATCGCCGACGACAAGCTGCTCTACACCTACGTCCCCGACCTGATCCGCTACTACCTCGGGGAGGAGCCGCTGCTGCCGAACGTGGAGACGATCCGCCCGGAGGAGCCGGGCCGGCTGGAGGAGGTCCTGGACCGGCTGGACCGGCTGGTGCTCAAGCCCGTCGACGGGGCGGGCGGCCAGGGCATCGTGATCGGCCCGCAGGCGGACCGGCGCACGCTCGACCGGCTGGCCGCGCAGGTGAGGGCGTGCCCGCGCAGCTGGATCGCCCAACGCCCGGTCGCGCTCTCCACCTCACCGACCCTGAGCCGCGGCGCCGACGGCCGGGACGACCTCGCACCGCGCCACATCGACCTGCGGCCGTTCGCCGTCCACGACGGCAGCGACGTCTGGCTGCTCCCCGGCGGGCTGACCAGAGTGGCGCTGGGCGAGGGCAACCTGATCGTCAACTCCAGCCAGGGCGGCGGTTCCAAGGACACCTGGGTGATGGCGGCCGGTGCTCCGCCGAGCCGGACCGTCGGCCGACGGCCCAGCCCCGTACGCAAAGTGGTCCCACGCCAGTTCGGCCCCGGCGGTCTGCCCGGTGGCCTGCCCCACGAGGAGGCGCAGCAGTGATCACCACCACCACCGACACCATGCTCTCCCGGATCGCCGAGTCGCTGTTCTGGCTCGGCCGCTACGTGGAACGCGCCGACGACACGGCGCGCATCCTGGACGCCTACCTGCACCGGCTGTTGGACGACCCGTGGAGCGGCGAGGACGCCGCCTGCCGCTCGCTGCACGCCATCCTCGGCGTGTCCGTACCGGCCGGGCGGCAGTGCGACATGGACTCGGTGCTGTCCCGGCTGGCCTTCGACGCGGCCAGCCCCGGTTCCATCGAGGGCGCGCTCGCGGCCGCCCGGCAGAACGCTCTGACGGCGCGTGACGTGGTCTCCACCGAGATGTGGGAGACCCTCAACTCGACCTGGCACCAGCTCGCGGAGCGCCGCCGCGCCGCACGCCGCACCGGGCCGGACGCCTACCTCGGGCTGGTCCGGCGTCAGGCCGCGCTGTTCTTCGGGCTCGCCGACTCCACCATGAGCCGTGACGACGGCTGGCGCTTCGTCGTCCTCGGGCGGAGCCTGGAGCGGGTCGACATGACCGCCCGGCTGCTCTCCGTCCAGGTGCTGGCGGCCGGCCAGGCTCCGGACTGGCCCACCCTGCTCAGCGCGAGCGGGGCCGAGGAGGCCTTCGTCCGCGTCCGCGGGGCCGGCAGCGACCCGGCCGAGGTGGGGACCTTCCTGCTGCTCGACCGGGGGTTCCCGCGCTCCGTCCTGCACGCGCTGAACGCCGCCGAGGAGTGCCTCACCGAGCTCGGCGACGGCGCGCCCTCCTGGCAGCGGCCCGAGCCCGCGCGGCTGGCCGTGGGCCGGATGCGCACCAGGCTGGAGTACCTCTCCACCTCCGAACTGGACCGGCTGCCAGCCCTGTTGAACGAACTCCAGCTCGCCTGTGGCGAGGCCACCCGGGCCGTCTCCGAACGCTACTTCCCCTGCGGTGGCCCGATCGAGTGGTCGCACCAGTCCGAGATCCGAGAGGCGGTGTGACCGCGATGGCCAGCCGACTGAGGATTCGCCACGAGACCCGGGTGGGATACCCGAGCCCGGCCGGCTCCTCCTACAACGAGCTGCGGATGAGCCCGCTCACGCTACCCAGCCAGACGGTTCTGGACTCACGGGTGGACGTGAGCCCGAGCACGTCGCTGTGGACCTACTGGGACTACTGGGGCACCCAGGTCACCGTGTTCGACCTGCCCGAATCGCACACCACGCTCGCCCTGACGGCGACCAGCCTGGTCGAGACCGTACCGCCGGCCGCGCTGCCCACACCGCTCGGCCGGGCCGAGATCACCGCACGGTCGGCCGACACCCGGCTGAACGAGTACCTCGCCGGGACGCCGCGCACCACGGTGAGCCCGGAACTCGTGGCGCTGGCCGGCGAGACCGCCTCGGGCCTGGACGCCCACCAGGCCGCGGCGGCCCTCACCGACCTGGTCAGGGAACGGGTCGCCTACACCCAGGGGACCACCGGGGTGCACAGCGGAGCACAGGACGCCTGGGACCAACGGGCGGGCGTCTGCCAGGACTTCGCCCACCTCACCGCCGCCCTGCTGCGCGCGGCCGGCATCCCGGCCCGGTACGTCTCCGGCTACCTGCACCCCTCGCCGGACGCCGAACCGGACCGGCCGGTCGCCGGTGAGAGCCACGCCTGGGTCGAGTACTGGTCGGGCGACTGGACCGGCCACGACCCGACCAACGGCACCCGCCCCGGCGAGTCCCACGTCATCGTCGCGCGCGGGCGCGAGTACGGCGACGTCCCCCCGCACAAGGGCGTCTACCGCGGCACCCCGGGCGAACTCCCGCAGGTGCGCGTGGAGTTCACCCGCCTCTCCTGAACCGGACCGGGTAACGAGCGGACGCTCAGGGGCCGGTCCCGCAGCGGCGGAGACCGGCCCCCGAGTCACGGTCAGAAGTGCAGCACCTCGCGGTCCAGCGGGTACTTTGCGCGGTGCGGGCCCTCGTAGGGCGAGGGGGTGATCGGCAGGACACCGGTCGGCTGGGTGCCCAGGTTGTCGTCCCAGAGCCGGGGTTCGACCTGTCCGAGGACGCGGAACTCCCGGAAGGTGAACGGCGGGCTGTCGGTGGGGAAGAACTCGGCCGTGGTCATCACCTGGAAGTGCAGGTGCGGGGTGGTGGAGTTGCCGCTGTTGCCGATCAGCCCGAGCTCCTGGCCGGGCTCGACGCAGTCGCCCTCCTTGACCCGGAGCGAGCCGGGCTGCAGGTGGCCGTAGAGCAGGAAGCGGCCCGGCGCGACCTCCAGGGTGATGTGGTTGCCGGTGGTGTCCCCGATCGGCGGGACCGGCGGCGTGTGCGGCGGCGTGTTGTCCGGGACGCCGTCCTGGACCTCCACCACCCGGCCGCGGGCCGAGGCCAGCACCGGCTGACGGTAGCTCAGGTAGCTGTCGAGCCGGGCGGGGTCGCCGGCCCAGGTCTCGCCCTGCCAGCCGACCCGGTACCAGTCGATCGCGAAGCGCTGCGGTACGTAGAACTGCCCGTTGATCGGGGCGAAGCCGCGCCGGTGGTGGGTGTTGCCGCAGCACGACTCGCTGGCGAACCAGGCGCCCGGGGCGACCGGCGCGGCCAGGTCCAGGGGCGCGGTGCGGCCGAGCGGGGTGGTCCGCACCGTCTCCTCGAACGGGGTGGCGCCGGAGGGGGAGAGGACGGCGCCGGTGAGGTGGTGCTCGACGGCCTCGGGCGCGGGACGGCCGCCGTCGAGGGTGAAGTCCAGCCAGATGACCCACTGTTGGGAGCCCTGGAGGACGGTCGGCATCGGCGGAGGCGGCGGCGGGGTGTACGCGTCCGCCCCCGGAAGCGGGTCGCCGACCGGGTTGGCGGCCGCGGCCAGCTCCTCGCCGCTCAGCGAGCCGAGCACCTGGTGGGTGCGGGCGTCCTGGACGTCGACCCGGTCCAGCCGCACCTGCGCGCGGCTGGACAGCGCGTTGGTGGCGAGCAGTTCGTAGGAGAGGTGGGTCCGGCCGTCGGTGGCCTCGAACGGTGTGGGTTCGGTCAGCACGGACGCCGTCAGCGGGGTGAACTGGGTGGTGGGCGGCAGGGCCCTCGGGGCGGCTCCGGCCACCGGCGTGGCCGCCGCCAGCAGGACGGCCGCCGCGAGGGAGGCGGTGCCGAGGCCGTGGCGCCGCAGCGTGCGGACGGCTCGGGTGGGGGAGGGAGTGGGTGCTGCCATGGTGCTGCTCCGTTCTCAGCGGGCGGCCTGCTCCTGGAGCAGTGCCGCGATCCGGGCGACGTCCGCGACGGTCTCGATGAGGCCCTCGATGTCGGGCGCGGAGGCCCCGTTGACGCCCACGAAGAAGGTGTGCAGGCACCCGTCGCGGGTCTCCAGGTAGCCGCCGAGGGCCTGCGCGCCGATCGCGAGCCGCTGGTTGACGGCGTCGAAGCCGGCCACCGTGCCGGGCTTGGCGAACACCTTGCCCTTGGCCGCGCAGTCGGGGCAGAACGGGGCGAGGCTGCCGTCCACGCCGAGGATCGGCAGGGCGTGCCGGAAGCGCTCGGCCTCGGGGGTGGAGAGCCAGTACTTGAGCACCTCGTTGACCGCGCGCGGGGTGACCCGGTCGACCGGGTTGCCGCCGCGGCCGTCCAGCAGCTGCACCTGGGTGGGGTCGACCCCGGCCTGCTCCAGGAAGGACCGCAGCACCGGGAAGCCGTCGTCGCAGGCGTGGCCGCCGGTGGTCACCGCCATCAGGCAGATCCCCAGGTTGGCGCCGAGGTTGTGACTGACCTTCAGGATCAGCCGGGCGTACTCGGCGTAGGGCGGGGAGACGTACGCCGCGACCCGCGGCGCCCCGGCGTAGTCGGCGGGCAGGTCGCCGACCGGGTTCGGCCCGGTCGGCGGGGCGGTCACCGTGACCCCGGCCCGGGCGAGGGCCTCGATCAGGGCGGTGCGGCCGAAGGCGTTCGGGTCCTGCACCGAGGAGACCCGCAGCACCGGCCGGGCGTCGGCGGCGACGGTGCCCGAGAGGGTGATCCGGGTCCCGTCCGGCGAGGCGCCGACCTGGATGTCGGTCGGCCCGCCGGGCTCGACCGTCCGCACGGTCGAGGTCACCTGGTACGGCGCGACCTGCGGACGCCACATCAGCTCGGCCGCCTCGCCGGGGCGGGTGGGCGTGGCCAGCAGGTCGATCAGGTTGTCGTTGATGATCAGGGGAGTGGGCGCCGGGTCGAGGTTGGACTCGGCGGTGAACAGGCGCGGGTCGACGACGACGTCGCCGCGCACCTCGGTGATGCCCGACTCCCGTACCTGGGCCGCGATCCGGTCGAGCCCGGCGAGCGGGTCCTCGGGGGTGAGGGTGGCCCCCGGGAGGTCGTTGGCGTAGGTGTGGTCGGTGTCGGTGAAGGCGACCGAGCCGTCCGGCGCGGTGCGCCCACCCATCGTGAGGTCGCCCTGGGCGACCAGCGCGAGGACGCCGTCGAGGGCCGAACCGTCGCGGGTGCCGAGCGCGTGCACCGGGGTGGTGAAGCGGTGGTCGCTGCCCAGCGCGTGCCAGGTGCCCGAGACGCTGAAGAGCTTGGTCACCGAGCCGGGGATGAAGAACTGATCGGGCGTCAGCGCGTGGACGGTCTCCCCGCTCACCGGGTCCATCTCCAGCAGGCCCCACTGGCCGTGCCGGTACGCGGGCTTGTCCATCACGGCGTCGATCGCCGGGCCCAGGTCGGCGCGGGGATCCTGCACGGGCGCGGCAGCGGTCACGGCGGTGACCGCCAGCAGCGCGGCCCCCACCCGCAGTCGGACGTGTGCTCGACGGCTCTTCGGTCTCATGCGGTGCACCTAACGGCGAGTCAGCAAACCCGTCCAAACGGGCTCATTCCGCTCGCACCCTAGGCAACCCCCACCCCCGCCACCCCCACAGGCGGGGCCCCGACACCCGGAGCCCCACCGATCGGCCCAGTCAGTCCGGCGGTCAGGGCAGTTCGTACCTGCGCTCTCAAGGCGCGGGCACGGCACCGATCTGCTGCATCACCCCGAGGAGGTCGGGCTGGCCCCGCTCCTTGATGATCTTTCCGCCGGCCAGGTAGTAGAAGTTCATGGCCTGGACCGAGATGGTCCTTCCGCTGGCCGGGATTCCGAAGAACTCGCCCTGATGCGTCCCGCGCATGGTGAACCGGGCGGCGACCGTGTCGCCCTCGGTGACGGTCTCCTCCAGAGTCCACCGGACATCCGGGAACCCCGCGCGCATCATCGCGATCAGCTCCAGGTAGCCCTCAGGGCCCCGCAGCGGTTCCGCGTGGCTCGGCGCATGAAACTCGGCATCGGGGGCGATGACCTCACGGGCAAGGTCCTCGTCGGCTGTGTTGATGAACTCGACGAAGCGACTCATCACGGATTCGGTGGACTGCGGCGACATGTCCGCCCGCCTCTCTCTTCTTGCACTGCCCCTCGCAACGAGCGAGCGGAAGAACCACGGTACATCGTTTCGATGTGCACATCGAATCGATGTACGTGTGGGACGATAGGGACATGCTTGACCTAGCGATACTGGGCTTCCTGGCCGAGCGGCCTCTGCCCGGACATGAACTGCGCCGCCGACTCTCGGAGCTGACGGGCTACACCCGGCCGGTCAGCGACGGCAGTCTGTACCCGGCGATCAAGCGTCTCGCCGCGGCGGGCCTGCTGGAACGGCGTGCGGACCCGGCGGCGGGCCCGGCCCGCTACACACTGAGCGTGACCGACGCCGGGCGCGCCGACCTGCTGAAGCGGCTGCGCGCGCCCGCCGACCACGAGATCAGCGACTTCACGCGGTTCTTCACCGTACTGGCGTTCCTGTCCCTCCTGCCGGACGTCGCCGAACAGCACGCGGTGCTGCGGCGGCGACTGGAGTTCCTGGAGGAGCCGGCGAGCTTCTTCTACGACGGCGACCGGCCGCTGCGCGCCGAGGACATGACCGACCCCTACCGGCGCGGCATGCTGCTGACCGCCCGCGCCATCAGCAGCGCCGAACGGGCCTGGTTGCACCAGGTTCTGGACGGTGACCAGCCAGTCACCGCGGGCACCGGGACAGACCCCTCTACGCTTCGACGACCTGTGCGCTGACCAGCCCCGGAGGTAACCGCTCATGCTTGCGTCCTGGTACGACCGTCAGGGCCCCGCCGCCGACGTGCTGCGCGTCGGCGAGCTGCCCGACCCCACCCCCGGCCCCGGCGAGGTCCGCGTCCGCGTCACCGTCTCCGGTGTCAACCCCGGCGACACCAAGAAGCGGCGCGGCTGGCTCGGCTCCTCGATGCCCTACCCACGGGTGGTCCCGCACAGCGACGCCGCCGGAGTCGTCGACGCCGCGGGCGAGGGAGTCGACGAGCGCAGGGTCGGACAGCGGGTGTGGATCCACGGCGCCCAGTCCTACCGGCCCTTCGGCACGGCCGCCCAGTACACCGTCGTACCCGCCGGTCTGGCTGTTCCGCTGCCCGACCACCTCGGCGACGAGGTCGGCGCGGCCCTGGGCATCCCCGGCATCACCGCCCACCGCGCCGTGTTCGCCGACGGACCGGTCGACGGCAAGCTCGTGCTGGTGCACGGCGTTCTGGGCGGGGTCGGTTCCCTGGCCGCGCAGCTCGCCCGCTGGGGCGGGGCCAGGGTGATCGCCACTGTCCGGCGCGGCGCCGATCTCGCACAGGTCGATCCGGCCGTCGTGTCCCACGCCGTGGCCCTGGACCACGGGAACCCGGCGGCGGCGATCCGCGCGTACGCACCCGAGGGCGTGCACCGGATCGTCGAGGTGTCCCTGTCGGGCAACGCGGACCTCGACAACGCCGTGGCCGCGAACGGCGCGGTCATCGCCGCCTACGCGACGAGCGCGGACCGAACCGAGATCCCCTTCTGGCCGCTGCTGTTCAACAACGTCGTCCTGCGCCTGATCGGCAGCGACGACTTCCCCGAAGAGGCGAAACGCCAGGCAGCACGCGATCTGACCGCCGCGGCCGCCGTGGGCGCCCTGACCGTCCAAGTCGGCGACCGTTACGAACTGGCGGACATCGCCAAGGCCCACGACCGCGTCGACGCCGGCAGCCGCGGCCGCGTCCTGGTCACCCTCCCCCGGTGACCCCGCCCGTCGTTCACCACGCCCACGGGTGCGCCCCGCACTGCTCGGACGAGTTGCCGCCCGGCATCCTCACCTGCACCCCGGACCAAGGATGAGGAACCCCAGCCGATGTACGGCTGGGGTTCCTCATCGTGATCACCGTGGAGCAGGCGGCTCAGCGCTGCAGGGTGAGCAGGCCCGGCCGGTACGGCAGGGCCAGGTACTCGGTGCCCGCCGGGACGTTCTTGAGAAGGCCCTGGTAGAGGAACTGCAGGTTGCAGGGATCGATGGTCATGGTCTGGTCAGGATTGTCGCGGACCAGGTCACCGTGGCTGACGCCCTGGGCCCAGGTGGAACCGCTGTTGGCCTGGCCCGCGAAGGGGCTGCTCTCGCTGCCGGCCTGGACCGTCCACGGACCGTTCAGGCTGGAGGCGGTGAACGAGCGGAAGTAGCGGTTCGACCCCTGCGCCTCAACGATCATGAGGTACTGGTTCTGGCCCTTGACCTTGTAGACCTCCGGCGCCTCGAACAGGAGGTTCGCCGTGTCGCTCATGACCGTCGTGTACGAGGAGCCGAAGCTGCCGGGGAAGTTCCCGATCGGCATGCTCGCCCGGTAGATCTTGCCGTTGTCACCGGCGAAGAACAGGTACATGTTCTGGTCATCGGCGATCATGGTCGGGTCGATCGGGGCTTCCTTCTGGCCCTGGGGGCCATCGGGGAGGCTGCCGGTGAACAGCGGCTGTGCGGCGGACCAGCCGTTGGGGTTGGTGGGGTCGCTGGACGTGCGGTAGTAGAGCGGCCACTGACTCCACTGGGACACCATCACCCAGACGTTCTTGGGTGCGAAGTAGAACAGTTCGGGCGCCACCGCGGGCTGGTTCATCCCGGTCTGGGTGGCCGCTCCCATGTCCGACCAGTTCGTGAAGGGGCTGAACGCCGTCGAGCCCCACGACGTTCCGTTGGAGGTGGTCGCGTAGACCAGGTTCTTGCCGTTGTACTTCACGGTGGTGAAGTCCTTCAGCGCGAGCTGCCCGTTCGCCGGCTCCGCCAGCGGAGCCGTCGAGGTCCAGCGGTAGGTCGTCGGAAGAGCGCAGGCGCCGGTGGAGACGTCGGCGACGGGGACGAGTTGCCACTGCTGGTTGCCGCCGCCCCAGTCGGCGTACTGGACGATCTTGCCGCCGTCGGCGGTGGAGGCGCTCTGGACCTCAAGTGCCTTGCTGCTGTGGCGGTTCAGGAGGCGGACGTAGCCGTCGGCGGAGTCGGCGAGACGGAACTGCTGGTTGGTCGCGTTGAGGTCGCTCCACTGGACGATGTCGGTGCCGTCGGCGGAGGACCAGTTGTAGTTGTCCAGGACCTTGCCGGAGTTCCGGTTCTGCAGGCGGTAGTAGCCGCTCCCGGAGTCCAGGAAGCGCCACTGCTGGGCTTCGTTGTTGTTGCGGTTCCACTGGACGACGGGCGAACCGTCGGCGGTGGCGAAGTTGTAGTCGTCCAGCGCCTTGCCGCTGTTGCGGTTGACCAGCACGTACCACTTGCCGGTGTCGACCGAAGCCGCCGAGGCGGACGACGGGTTCACCATGGCCAGGAAGCCGGCCACGAAGACCATCGAGAGCAGGGCGGCCATCCGAGGCCGCCATCCTCGCTGTGTCGAGCTTCGCGGAGCTGTACCGAGAGCGTTCATCTGCACCCTCCTAGGGGCGACTTGGGCAGGGATCGGCCCTTCTCGGTGCGTGCGGAAACCGGGCACGGCGCGTCCGAGGCGGCGGCAAGGCGTGACCCCTGCGGGGTGGGGGCGCACCGGATCTGTGGCGCTTTGTTAGCGCTAACAATTTGAAAGTCGAACATCCGGCGTGCTGCACGGAGGAAACCATGGGGCATGAGGGGTCGTCAAGCACCCCGCCGAAACCCTCCCGTTGCTGAGGCGTCATCAGAAACCCGTCCCGTCAGGGATGTTGACGGGGCGGAGGTGAGCGCCTAAGCGCTTCGGTGCGACCGGTCTGATCGGCTGCCCCGGCCGGCGAATGGCTCTGGAGTGGGTCGGGTGCCGGGTTGCCGGTCCGGGCCCGGCCCTGTCGTGGTTCAGCCCTTGACGGTCAGGCGCCAGGCCTGGTTCTTCTTGGTGGCCAGGGCGCCGGCGGAGTCGCACGTCCACTGACATGGCCGGCGGCAACGACCTCTCCGCGTCCACCCAGGGTGGCGTCGTCGTACTCCTGGACGGCACCCTCGTGTCACGATCGGGTAACGGCGCGTCAGGTCTCTTGCCCGCCGAATTGTTAGCGTTAACACTCTCCCGACGGCGACCCAGCCGTTCCACCCGTGCCCGTACCGCCCCAGGGAGTCCCGATGAGCGCAGCCCCCCACCCGGCGCAGCCGTCCCGTCGCACCGTCCTCGGCCTGGCCGCCGCCACTCCCTTGGCGATGACCGGGGTGCTGAGCCTCGGCGCGGGCACCGCCCACGCGGCCGATGCGGCGTACGTGATGTGCTACTTCACCGAGTCGAACGACCTCGGTGCGGGTACCGACTACGGCCTCCACCTCGCGGTCAGCCGCGACGCGCTGGAGTGGACTCCGCTGAACCGGAACAACCCCGTCGCGATACCCACGGCGGGCGCCCTCGGCCTGCGCGACCCGTTCGTCCTGCGCAAGCAGGACGGCACCTTCGTCGTGCTCGCCACCGATCTCAAGGGCACCGACTGGAACTACAACAGCCAGTACATCCACGTCTGGGACTCGGTCGACCTGCGCACCTTCACCGGCTACCGGCGCCTCAAGTTGCACGGCATGGCCACCCACAGCTGGGCGCCCGAGTCGTTCTGGGACGCGGGCCGCGGCCAGTACGCGGTCCTCTACTCGGCGGTCAACGCCAGCGGCCACAACGTGATCATGGTGAACTACACCAGCGACTTCGTCACGGCCTCCGCCCCGCAGGTCTTCTTCGACCCCGGCTACGACGCCATCGACGCCACGATGACCGTCGGCGTGGGCGGCGTCAACTACATGTACTTCAAGAACAACGGGCAGGGGAAGCTGTACGGCACCAGGTCCACGTCGCTCACTCCCGGCAGCTTCACCGTCTTCGGCACCCCCACCGACCACGGCGGCACCGAGGCCCCGGCCATCGTGAAGTCGCTGACCTCGAACACCTGGTACATGTGGGGCGACACCTACACCCCCAACGGCGTCTTCTATGCCTGGCAGACCTCCGACCTCGCGGCCGGCACCTGGACCGCCCTCGACCAGAGGACCTACACCCAGCCGCTCAACTCCAAGCACTGCGGCATCACGACCATCACCGCCGCCGAGTACGACAACCTGCTCGCCAAGTGGGGCGCACCGGACTGGAACCGGCTCAAGTCCTACAACTTCCCGGACCGTTACGTCCGCCACGCCGACAACGTCGGCCGCATCGACGCGTACCCGTTCAACCCGTACACCGACTCCCTGTGGAAGCTGGTGCCCGGCCTCGCCGACAGCTCCGCCGTGTCCTTCCAGTCCGTCAACTACCCCACCCGCTACCTGCGGCACTACAACTACGAGCTGCGACTCGACGTCAACGACGGCACCTCGACCTTCGCGGCGGACGCGACCTTCCACCGCACGGCCGGCCTGGCGGACTCCACCTGGTCCTCCTTCCGCTCGCACAACTTCCCGACCCGCTACCTCCGGCACTCCAACTACGTCCTGCGCATCGACCCGATCTCGACGGCCACCGAACGGCAGGACGCGACCTTCCGCGTCGGTCACTGACCGGAGCGCCCTGCGCCGCCCGGCCGACGGACCGCGTTCGGCCCCGGGCGTGACGGAACGGCGGGACGGGGCCCCCGTCCCGCCGTTCCGCGTTTGCGGCCATGCAGTCCGGGTCGCCTTCGGCGTCGGACCGAGCGGACAGGGCCCGGCAGCAACGGCTCGATCCGCGCCCACTGCGCGTTGGTCAACGACACGGCCGGGGCCCTGCTTCTTCTCCCGCCACCAGGGCAGTGCTTTCGATGCGCGCTGCGGTAGGGCAGTTGGTTCGGGCACTGTTTTGGGCCATTCCCGTCAAAGTGTGCCGCTCCTGCGATCACTCTGTGTAGGTTTCCGATCCGGAAGGCGTCACTCTCCTTGGCACCGTGGGCAGTTGGTGCCGGGTGCCCTGCCGTGCCGCCCTCATCCATCCTCCGCAGACGGGATTCGTCATGACCACCGCCAGCCCAGGAACACCCAGCACCGTCCCGGCGCCCGCTACCGCTCCGGCACCTGCGGCCGCGCCGGCGACCGCGACCACCCCGGCGGGTACGGGTGCGTCGCCCGCGATCGAGGTGGACCGGGCGAGCCTGGACGGCGCGACGCCGAAGGATCTGCTGCCGACCACCGGGAACTACCCCACCGAGATCGTCCGGTACAGCTCGGTGGTGCTGACCGACATCCCGAACGCGAAGCCGGCCCGCAAGCTGACGGGTGCGATCGACCTCGGTGAGGAGAACCTGCCGTTCTACGACAAGCCGGCGGAGGGCATGATCGTCACGACGGAGCAGAGCTGGTCGGCTCAGGGCGTCACGCTCGGCCGCCTTCTGCACAGCCTCGCCCTCGCGCCCGGGGAGAGCACCAAGGTCGCGGTCGTCGACTGGCAGGGCACCACCAAGGCCACCGGTACCGAGAAGACCGCCGAGGCCGACACCCTTTCCTCCACCACCGACCAGAACCGCTCGATCAGCGAGCTCGCGAACGCGATCGCGCGCGAGGAGCAGCACGGGGACTCGCAGGGCTTCCAGCACAGCAAGTCCTCCAGTTCCGGCGGCAGTGCCGGCATCGCGTGGTTCGGCGCCGGCATCGGCGGGAACTGGAGCAATTCGTCGAACACGGGTTTCTCGAGCGCGGTGTCGCGCTCGACCGGGGTGAAGTCGGTGGCGGAGGAGGCGTCGCAGCGCATCAGCGCGCGGACCCAGCAGCTGGCGACGGCCGCGCGCAGCCGGAACATGACGGTGGTGCGTGAGACGTCGCAGGCGGAGAAGGACCAGGTGCTGACCCGGGTCGTGACCAACTACAACCACATGCACGCGATGTCGGTGCAGTACTACGAGGTCGTGCAGGTGTACAGCGTGACGACCAAGCCGACGAAGCTGGAACGCTGCCTGTTCATCCCGCTGCAGGAGCTGACCTTCACCTACTCCAGCCTCCAGCGGTACAAGGAGGTGCTCGCCTCGGTGGCCCCGGCCGAGTGGGCGGCGAGGATCCGGGCGGCGAACCCGTTCGAGACCGCCCAGCGCAAGCTCGACGCGCTCACCGCGCCCGAGGCGCTCCCGCTCCAGGCTTTCGACGGGGTGGACCTGGCCGACATCGCCGGCGGCCCGATGGGCGTGTACGGGATACGCAAGGCCGACAGCAGCCCGGTGCGGTTCGACCCGGTGGCCCGGCAGTGGAACCCGATGCCCACCAGCGGCCTGCCCAACGGCCTGAACCGCATCGTGCCGGGCAAGGACACCGTCTGGGGGCTGCGGGCCGACAAGACGGTCGTACGCTTCGACGGGACGACCTGGAAGGCCGACTCGGTGGGCTTCAAGGGGCTGAGCCTGGCTTGCGGCGGTGACGGCACCTTCTACATCGTCGGCGGCGACAACACGCTCTGGCAGCACCCCCAGAACGGCACCTGGCAGCCCCTCAACGTCCAGGCCGACGAGGTCGCCGCCGCCGGAAGCAAGGTCTGGTACAGCCGGCAGGGGAAGATCTACGAGCGCACCGGCGCCGGCTGGTCGGAACGGGCCACCGGGAGCCCGACCCGCCTGTTCGCCACCGCCGACGGGGCGCTCTGGGGCGTCTTCAAGAGCAACGACAACACGGCGACCCTCGTGCTGGAGCCCGGCGCGGCGTCCTGGGGCCAGTCCGCCAACCCCGTGCTCAGGACGGCCACGACAGGGACGGCAGCCGTCGTCTCGGCCGTCGGCGGGGACTACTGGCTCCTCAAGAACGACGGGACGATGACGCGATATCTCAACACGTCACGGGAGACCCCGGCGCCGTTCGACTTCCAGCCGAAGGCCGACTCTCCCTACGCCTCCAGGATCGACGTCTGGTACGACGACGCCGGGATCCGCAGCATCCAGGTGGTCTTCCCCGGCCAGACCGCCCGCTGCGGCGACACCGGCGGCTCCGGTGTCCTGCGCCAGGCCTCCTACACCTTCGGCGGCGCCGACAAGCTGATCTCCGTCGACGCCTGGTCCGGCACCGCCGCCCGCGGCAGCCTCGCCGGACTGCGCCTGACGATGACCTCCGGCGTGGCCAACTTCGGGATCGCCGAGACCACCACCACACCGCCCGACCTGACCGAGGACGCCGGCGGCGCCTCGGCCGTCTGCGGGCTGTTCGGCGCGACGGTGAAGACCGGCAGCCGCACCTACGTCTCCTCGCTCGGCTTCTACGTGCGCGGCGGCAACGTCTCGCAGGTGGTCCTGGACCACCTGAACGACAACCGCCGGCACTACAGCCAGGCCGTGTGGGCCAACGCCGACGAGCTCACCCTCAGCCGCATCCTCGCCAACTACTCCTACGCACCGGCGGGTTCGACCGCGCCCCCGGTCCTGCTCGGCACGGTGCTGGACCCGAAGCCGGTCGCCACGACCGGCAACTACCTCGGCTTCCGGTGGAACTTCACCAGCGAGCAGGAACGCGAGGCGTGGACCAACGCCCGCAAGGCGACCGCCACCGCCTACGGGACGCCGGTGACCAACACGGTCGCCATCGCCACCAAGGGCGTCTTCGCCGAAGCCGTCCTCGGCCGGGCCAACTCGGCCGAGAAGATCGACCTCACCCGGTTCTGGAACTGGAAGGACTCGCCGATCCAGATCACCCCGGCCGACATCGCCCCGGTCTCCACCGCCTCCCGCGCGCAGAACCTCGACACCAAGGTGGCCGCCCTGAGCCCCTCCGAGGCCAGGTACACGCCGATGACGGCGATGCCCGACCCGGTCGGGCTCCAGACGGCGCAGGCCATCGCCACCGCCAACCTGTTCCGCGACATGAGCGGCATCAACACCGTCAGCCAGGTGCTCACCAAGGGCATCGAAGCCGCCGCGAGCAACGACAAGGCCGCCGGCGAACGCGGCCAGGAAGCCCTGAAGACCGCCACCGAGCACCTGCAGAAGATGTCGCAGATCGCTGCCGACGCGGCCGCCAAGGCGATACCGGCCGTGGCCACCGGCGGTGCCAGCAACCTCAGCGCCCTCGGCGGCATGATGAACCAGGGCGGCAAGGACGGCGCGGACAAGAAGTAGCCCCGCCGCACCACCCGAAGAACCGCACCCGCGGCCCGCCCGACACGTTCGGCGCGGACCGCGGGTGCAGGCCGGGTCGCGGTGACTGCCGACCCACCAGCGATGATCAGATTCTGATTGTCGATGAGCGGAAACAGCCACCATCGTTCATCTGACCGTTCGTCAAGTGCCGTGAAACTAGCGTGATTCGACGGAGTCCGTCCGCTCGGCCGGGCTTCCGCATCCCGCAAGAGGCGGAAGACATGGCACCGACCACCCACTCCACCGCGATACGCCCGGGGAGCTGGAGAAGGCTGCGGCGAGTCGTGGCAGGATCAGCGGCCACCGCGCTCCTCGGCACCGCGGCCGCGGTGCTGCCGGTCGTTCCCGCGCACGCGGCCGGCCCCGCCTCGCTGCTCCACATCCCCTCCGGCTACGCCGACGTCCTGGGCGTCGACCCGGCCACCGGGGCGACGGTCACCACCCTCGCCAGCGGCGGGGCCTCGCCCTACACCAAGGACACCACCAAGCTCACCGCGAACCCGCTGCTGCTCTCCATCGCCCCCGGCCAGCTGAGCATCAACCTCAACCTGTCGGCCACCCTCACCGACAAGCCCGTCCCCGGCGCCACCGTCACTTTCAAGGTCGGCTCCACCACCGTGTGCACCGCCACCTGCACCGGCCCCTGCCCGGTCCTCACCGTCCTGCTCAACCTCGGCTACACCGCCACCGCCGGACTCATCCGCATCGGCTGACCCACCACACACCGCTGGAGGCCGCCACCGGGACTACCCGGTGGCGGCCTCCAGCGGTCCAGCGGGCCATCGGGAGGTCGCTACAAAAGAGACACCCTGGCCGTCCTCCTGGACGAGGCGACCCTGTCCGACGAGGCCAGGCGCGAGGGAATCACCGGGCCGGTCACAGACGTCGACCGCCGCCTGGTGGGGCCGGGCCTTCCCCCTGCGGCTCGCGGGCGCTCTCCGTCTTCCGCCAGTTCTACGGGAGTTGGCCGAGGTCGAAGACCGCTGTGACGGGGGCGTGGTCGGACCAGCGCTCGGCGTGGGAGGCGGCGCGTTCGACATAGGTCTGGGTGCAGGTGGCCGCGAGTTTCTGACTGGCCATCAGATAATCGATCCTCCAGCCGGAGTCGTTGTCGAAGGCGCGGCCGCGGTAGGACCACCAGGTGTAGGGGCCGGGCTGGTCGGGGTGGAAGGTGCGGACGACGTCGACGTAGCCGGCCTCGGTGAGGACGCGGGTGAGCCAGGCGCGCTCTTCGGGGAGGAAGCCGGCGCTCTTCTGGTTGGCCTTCCAGTTCTTGAGGTCGATCTCCTGGTGGGCGATGTTCCAGTCGCCGCAGACGACGACCTCGCGGCCTTCGGCCTCGGCGCGCTTGCGCAGGTCGGTGAGGTGGACGAGGAACTCCGCCATGAAGCGTTCCTTCTCGTCCTGCCGTTCGGTGCCGACTTCGCCGGAGGGGAGGTAGAGGCTCGCCACCGTGACACCCGGGAGGTCGATTTCGACATACCTGCCCGAATTGTCGAATTCGGCCGAGCCGAAACCGATCGCGGTGCGGGTCGGCTCCTGCCGGGAGAGGACGGCCACCCCGGCCCGGCCCTTGGCCGCGGCGGGGGCCCAGACCGCGTGCCAGCCGTCCAACTCGCGCAGCTCGGCCGGGAGTTGGCCGTGCTCGGAGCGGACCTCCTGGAAGCAGATCACGTCCGCCTGGGTGGCGGAGAGCCACTCCAGCAGGCCCTTCTTGGCGGCGGCCCGAATGCCGTTCACGTTCGCGGTAGTCACAACAAGAGTCACCGGGGAAGGGTATCCGGCCGCCCGGGTGGCGGGTGGAAGGCGGTGCGGTGACGGGTGCGCGTCGTGAACGCCCTGTGAAGTCTTGTCCGGGCCGGGTCAAGGGTGCGCATTGGTCTTGACCATCTCGGCGGGCAAGCCCTACTGTCACTTACTGCAAAGACCTTTAATAAAGAAGGACGGATAAAGCCCGCCCCTCCCACCTGCCAGAACACCGGGCGTGGGGCAGGCCCGGCGACCTTCAGGGCGGAGGACACGGTGGGTCAGAACCAGCTCACGGCAGTACCGGAGCCGAAGTACTGGCACCTGCGTACGGTCCTGGTGCGCACCATCGACTCGGAGTTCTCCACCGGTCAGGTGCTGCCCAACGAGCGGGAGCTCGCCGCCCGCTTCGGCGTGGCCAGGGCCACCCTGCGGCAGGCGCTCGACCAGCTGGAGCTGGAGGGCCGCCTGGTCCGCCGCCGCGGCATCGGCACCCTGATCGCCGCCCCCCGGGTCGGCGTCCCGGTCAGCCGCCGCGAGGAGGGCTGGCCCGGTGTGAGCCGCAGTCAGGCCTGGCGCGAGGTCGGTTGCGAGAGCGCCCCCGCCACCGCGCAGCTCGCGCTCTCGCTCGGGGTCGAGCCCGGGAGCCTGGTGCACACCGTCCGCCGGGTCCGCCTGGTGCAGGGCCGGGCGATGGCCACCGAGTCGCTGCACGTGCCGGACGCCGCGCTGCGGGCGCTGCCGCGGGTGGTCGGCGGGGCGGCCCAGGGTGAGGCGGAGCTGGCGCGGCTGGTGTTCCGTCAGTTGGAGCGCCTGGTGATCGACGGGGAGTCCCGCGCGGTCGAACTCGGCGTGGCCGAGG
Organism: Kitasatospora sp. NPDC088742; assembly: GCF_055584905.1. Taxonomy (NCBI): domain Bacteria; kingdom Bacillati; phylum Actinomycetota; class Actinomycetes; order Kitasatosporales; family Streptomycetaceae; genus Kitasatospora; species Kitasatospora sp. NPDC088742. The sequence goes on from NZ_JBVJLD010000001.1 coordinate 462,776, forward strand.
CCGAGGAGGCCGGCCTGCTGGAGCGCCCCCCGGGCACCCCGGTCCTGGTGGTCACCACCCAGTACGCCGCCGCCGGCCGCCTCGCCGCGCTCTCGGTCGCCACCTACCGTGCCGACACCTGCAAGCTCACCTTCGGCGAGACCGGCCTGGTCGAGGTCACCCCGGTCCAGGAGAAGCAGCCGGTCGGCGCGGCCGCCGCTGCTTCCTGACGGTCCTTCGGACCGCGCTCGGACCGCCCGGAGGGCGGTCAGGGGCGCGAGGCCCTGCTGACATGCGGCTCCGCCGCGTGGGCGCGAGTCGGAAGACATAGACCCGTGTGCCGGGTACGGAGGTTCACTTGCAAGTGAGCGTCCGTACCCGGCACACGGGTTTCGTTCTTCCGACTCGCGCCCACGCGGCGGAGCCGCATGTCAGCAGAGCCCCGCGCCCCTGACCGCCCTTCGGGCCGCGTAGGGTCAGCGGGGTGAGTCGACTGCGAAGAGTTGGTCTTCGACGTGGTCGAGGGCGACGCGGAGGGCGCCCATGGCGACCACCTCGGTGCCGAGGGCGGCGAGGGCCACGTCGGGGGCGCGGAGGCAGTAGAGGGCGAGCTGTTCGCGCAGGGGTTCCAGGACGTCGTCGAGGCCGGCCGCCCAGCCGCCGACCACCACGATCTCGGGGTCGAGGGCGAGGACCAGGGCGGCGACGTCGTGGACCAGGCGGCGCAGGAAGCGGTCCATGGCGACCATGGCGACCTCGTCGCCCTCGCGGGCCAGGCGCAGGACCCGGGCCACGGCCGCCTCGTCGAGGGGGTCGAGCGGCTTGCCGGTGGTGGAGAGCAGGCGCTCGGGGGTGGCCTCCTGGCCGAGCAGGTGGAGGGCGCCGATCTCGCCGGCCGCGCCGCCGAAGCCGCGGTGCAGCCGCCCGTCGATCAGGGAGCCCGCGCCCGGGCTCAGGCCGGCCATCACGAAGACCAGGTCGCCCTTGCCGACTGCCGCGCCCTGCCAGTGTTCGGCGATGGCGGCCAGGTTGGCGTCGTTCTCGATCATCACCGGGCAGCGGAACGAGCGCCGCAGCCGGGCGCCGAGGTCGAGCCCGGTCCAACCCGGCATCGCGGTGCCGAGTTTGACGTTCCCTTCGCGGTCGACGATGCCGGGGCTGCCGACCGCGACCGCCCAGAGGCTGTCCCGGGAGACCCCGGCCTTGCGGAGGACCTCGGCGACGGTGGCCCGCACCAGGGTGAGGCGCTCCTCCGGTTCGAGGGTCTCGACGGCGGGCTTGGCGTGGCTGCCGAGCACGGTGCCGGTGAGGTCGGCCAGGATGACCCGGATGTCGTGGACGCCGATCTCGATGCCCAGGATGTGCCCGGCCTCCGCGCGGAAGCGGAACCAGCGGGCGGGGCGGCCGCGCTGACGGCCCGTGTCCTGGGAGTGCTCGACCTCGGCGACCAAGCCGGCCTCGATCAGCCCCTCGATCACGCCCTCCACCGTCGGCCGGGAGAGCCCGGTGTCCCCGACCAGCTGGGTCAGGGTGACGGCCTGTCCGTCGCGCAGCGCCCGCAGGGTGACCGCGGCGTTGATCCGACGCAGCAGCGAGGAGTCCCCTCCGGTGAGCCGATCCGCCAAGTCGCTGCCTTCCGCCGTCTTGCGCGCGACAGCACCGGCGCGCGCAAAAAAAGGAGTACGCGGGCGGCACAGTTCGGGCCCCCACGGGTGTGCCCACCGGGCAGCGCGACACGGGGTACGGCGCCGGAGGGCGTGAGCCGGATGCTACTCGGAGCGACCCGGGCTCGCGAGCGTTTCCGCAGCTCATCACCGGTTCGGTATCGAAACGGTACGTAGCCCCCGCCGCCCGGCGGGGGAGCGGTGAGGAGCCGTCAGCCGTCGAGGCGCCAGACCGTGGTGGTCTTCACCTTGCTGTCCTCGAGGTCCGCCGCCGTCGGCACCGGGTAGACCGCCACCTCGGTGAAGGCGCCGCGCGGCAGGTACGCCCGCCCCGGGTCGCCGACCAGCACCAGCGCGCCGCGCGCCTGAGCCCGGGTCAGGAACGGCAGCACCCGGTCGGCCATCGCCCGCTCGTAGAAGACGTCCCCGGCGAGCACCACCTCGGCCGGTGCGCCGTCCCCGCCGAGCAGGTCCGCCAGGACGGCGTCCAGCTCCACCGCGTTGGCCTCGGCGTTGAGCGCGATCGCGGCCACCGCGTAGGCGTCGATCTCGGCCGCCGTCACGCTCGCGGCCCCGCGCAGGGCCGCCGCGACCGCGACCAGGCCCGAACCGGCCGCCAGGTCCAGCACCCGGCGGCCCGCCACCACCTCCGGGTGGTCCAGCACGTACCGGGCCACCGCCTGGCCGCCGGCCCACGCGAAACCCCAGAAGGGCGGCGGCAGGTCGGCCTGCCCCTTGCTCTCCTCGGTGTGCTCCCAGAGCGCGATGGCCGAGGCGGCCTGGTGCAGCAGCACCTCCGGCACGAACGGCACCGGGGCCAGCTCGGTCTGCTCCCGCACGAACCCCCGCAGGACCTGCTCGTCCGCCGTGGCCACACCCATGCTCCGCGCCTCCCTCTCACCCGTGCCCGGATCCTACGCCGGTGCCGCCACCGCACTGACCAGCTGCGGAACGCGCCCCGGCGGCCGGGTGTGCCAGACCCTACGGCATCTGACGCCCCGTCACGCGCCCGTCATCCGGCCGCAGCACGGACGCAGCGCGGCCGCCACACGGCAGCGGCACGCGGGCGGCCCGGTGGCCCGTCCCGGCAGGTGGAATTCGCTCGTCCGGGTGGGGCGGCGCTGGTAGACATGCCCGGCATGAGCGACCTACGACTGCGCCCCGCCAGCACCGACGAGATCCCCGAGCTGCTGGCCTTCTGGGCCAGGGCTGCGGAGGGCACCAGCATCACCGACGACCCCGAGGGGGTCGGGCGCCTGATCGCCCGTGACCCGGAGGCGCTGATCGTCGCCGAACGGGACGGCGCGGTGGTCGGCACCGTGATCGCGGGGTACGACGGCTGGCGCTGCCACCTCTACCGGCTCGCGGTGGACCCGGAGCTGCGGCGGCAGGGCATCGCCGCCGCGCTGCTGGCCGCGGTGGAGGAGCGGTTCGCGGCGTTCGGCGGCCGGCGGGCGGACGCGATGGTGCTGGACCACAACGAGCTCGCGCAGCACGCCTGGCGGGCGGCCGGCTACGGGCCCGAGCCGGTCTGGACCCGCTGGGTGAAGCCGCTGGGTGAAGCTGCTGGGGTGACGGTGGCCTGACAACGGGTCAGAGCCGCCGCAGGTAGTCGGTGACGAGGCCCGGTGCGTCGGCCGGGGCGGTCAGGGCGAGGTGGCCGTCCGGGCGGACCAGGACGTGGGCCGGGCCGCTGATGCCGTACGCCGCCCGGGCGGCCGGGTCGGTGACCGGGAGCGTGCGGACGGAGGGCGGCAGGCCGGGCGGGGCCGGGGCGTCGAAGCCGAGCAGGGTGAAGGAGTCGCCGGCGAGCAGCCGGTGCAGGGTGGTGCCCTCGGACGGGGCGTCAGGGGCGCGGTCTCCCGCGCGGACCGGGCCGTCGAGGTGGTCTGCGGAGAGGCTGCTCGCGCGGTGCCCGACGGCCAGCCCCGTGAGGTCCGCGACACCGGCCGCCTCCACCCCGACCCCGGGGGTGCGGATGCCGTCGAGCACGGCGGCCATCCCCGCCCCGCTGGCCTCCAGGGTCCACGCGGCGACCGGCAGCCGCTCCTCCTGGTAGGTGTCCAGCAGGGCGGGGGAGGCGAGGCCGCGCAGGACGTGGCCCAGCTTCCAGGAGAGGTTCCAGGCGTCCTGGATGCCGGTGTTCATGCCGAGGCCGCCCGCCGTGGGGTGGACGTGCGCGGCGTCCCCGGCCAGGAACACCCTGTTCTCCCGGTAGCGTTCGGCCATCCGCAGGTTGACCCGCCAGCTGGAGAGCCAGCCGACCTCGGTGAGCCGGACGTCCGCCCGGCCGGTGCGGTCCCTGACGAGCCGTCGGAAGCCCTCGGGGGAGGGCGGGACGGGCCGTCCGCCGGCGTCGGTCTCCGGGCTCGCCTGGAGCTGCCAGACCGGGCTGTCCCGGAACGGACAGAGCATCAGCGCCCCGGCCGCGCCGAACCACTGGTACCAGGCGTCCGGCTCCAGCCCCGTCAGCCGCACGTCCCCGACCACCATGGCCGGCTCCGGGTCGCCCTCGCCGACGAACGGCACGCCGAGCAGCCGCCGGACGGTGGAGCGACCGCCGTCGCAGCCGGCCAGGTGCGCCGCGCGCAGCCGCCGCCCGTCGGCCAGCTCCGCCGTCACGCCGTCGCGGTCCTGGGTGAGCCCGGTCAGCTCGCTGCCCTGCTCGACCACGACCCCGTGGCGCGCGAGCGCCTCGCGCAGCAGCTCCTCCACCCGGGGCTGCGGCAGCCAGAGCGGGGTCGGGAACGGCGTGCCGGCCGGCACCGGCCGGCCGTCGAAGGGGTCGCCCTCCGCCACGAACTCCCCGTCGAAGTACTTGCGGAACGGCAGCCGGGTGAAGCCGGAGTCCGTCAGCACCCCGTCCAGCCCGAGGTCGGCGAGGATCTCACGGCTGCGCTGGTTGAGCGTCTTGCCGCGCGAACCGGTGGGTGGAGAAGGGGACTTGTCGATGATCCGGACCCGGACGCCCTGCCGGGCCAGCCCGCAGGCGAGGGTCAGTCCGGTCGGCCCGGCGCCGACCACCAGGACGGAGGTCATCGGCTCTCCTCTCGGCTCTCGTCCCGGCGCGGCGGATGCGCGCCCCGGCGTGCGCTCCCACCAGCGGCGGAGCGCAACTGGTGGTCATGGTCAGGATACGTACGGTGAGACTCAGGAGAAGTCGCCCTACCTACAGGAGTACGTGACATGCGCACAGGTACCTTCGCCGGAGCCGCCGTTCTGCTTGCGGCGAGCGTCTTGCCGCTCGCCGGGGTGGCCCACGCCCAGGACCTCGACTGCAAGGACTTCAAGACGCAACAGGAGGCTCAGGCCGAGTTCGACCGTCGGGCCGGGGATCCCAACCGGCTGGACCGCGACAAGGACCTGAAGGCCTGTGAGGACCTCCCCAGCGGGACCGCTGCCGCTGCTGTCGGCGGGAGTGCCGCCGTGCCGGGCGGGACCCCGCCCCCGGTGACCGGCCCGTCGCCGGCCGTGCCGATGCCGCACGGCGGGGTGAGAGCGGGCACCGGTCCGTCGCGGACCGGCGGTTCCACGACGCTCGCGGTCACCCTCGGCGCCGGGTCCGTGCTGGCCGCCGGCGGCGCACTGGCGCTGCGCCGCCGCCAGGCCGGGCAGCCGCGCTGACGTTTCGTCGGTTCGGGCCGGTGCGGCGTCTTCCCGTCGCACCGGCCCGTACAGAGAGGAGGTGAGCCCGATGGCCACCGCCTTGGGAGGCGGACGCCGGGCCGCGCGACGGGCCGGGCGGCGCCGCAGGTTGCCGGGGGTGCTCGCGCTGGCCTCGGCGTTGTTGGCGCTGGGTGCGTGGGGGGTGGGGCTGGGCACGCCGTCCGCGCTGCCGCCGGTGCCCGAGGTGCCCGGGGCGGTGCCGGTGCCGGCCGTGGTGGTGCCGGTGGCGCCGGCGGTGCCGGGGGTGGTGCACGGGATGGGCCGGTCGGTGCCGCGGCGGCTGCGCATCCCGGCGTTGGAGGTGGACGTCCCGCTGGTCGAGCTGGCCCTCGGCGCGGACGGTTCGCTCCAGCCGCCCGCCTCCGAGGAGACCGCGCTGGCCGGCTGGTACGCGGCCGGGACCAGCCCGGGCGAGACCGGCACCGCGCTGCTCGCCGGGCACGTCGACACCGGGCGCGGCCCCGCCGCGCTGTACCGGCTGGCCACCCTGACGCCCGGTCAGGCCGTCCTGGTGGACCGGACGGACGGTGCCACGGCCCGCTTCGTGGTGGACGTGGTCGCCAACCACCCCCGCGACGCCTTCCCCAGCGACCGGGTCTACGCCCCGGCCCCCCGGCCCGAGCTGCGGGTGATCACCTGCGGCGGCCGCTACGACCGGGCCCACGGCGGCTACCAGGACAACACCGTGGTCTACGCCCACCTGGAGCAGCAGCCCTGACGGACGGTCACCCGGTGAAGTCGGCGGTGTGCCGGACCTCGCCGAAGCGGGGGAAGACCCGGCCGACCGCGAACTCGTGCTCGTCGGCCGCGAAGCCCGACATGGCGTCCGCGACGAACTCCACCTCGTAGCCCAGATCGCTCGCGGCCCGCGCCGTCGACTCCACGCCCATGGTGGTCACCAGTCCGCCCAACACCACGGTGTCCACGCCGAGTTCGCGCAGCCGCTCGTCCAGGCCGGTGCCCTGGAAGGCACCCACGGTCCGCTTCACCACGGTGACGTCCCCGGGGAGCACCAGCCCCTCGGCGAAGCCGCTCCCGGGCGGCTGCTCGGCCACTCCGGGACGGTCCACCCGCACCAGCACCACCGGCCGGCCCTGCGCGCGGAACGCCTCCGCGAGGCGCCGGCAGCGGGCCAGCACCTCCTCGCCGTCGTACGGCGCGAGCGGGAGGGCGACGATCCGGGGCATCAGGTCGATCAGGACCAGGGCGCTGTTCACGGGCCGAGCATAGGTGAACCCCCGCGCGGAGGCGGCGGGAAATTCCGTCGAACGGAACGGGGATCGGACCTAGGCTCCGGGGCATGGCGCACGCGAAGACCAGCTATGTCTGCCTGCCCTGCCGGGCCTCCTACAAGCAGCCCTACGACCGCACGCGCAACCGCGCCTGCCCGCGCTGCGCCGAGCCGCTGATCCACGTCGGCTCGGCCTTCGCCGCGCCCCGCCGCCGCGACACCGCCGCCTGGCGGACCCTCTCGGTGCTGCTGAACGCGGGCATCGGCTTCCACAAGTCCTGCTGCGGCGGCCCCGGTTACCGCCCCCGCACCCTCCACGAGGTCCGCGCGCGCCTCACCCACGCCCGCCGCACCGGCCGCCCGCCGGCCGAGGTGCTGGTGCGGTACGGGATCTGACGCGGACCGGCCGTGCCGCCCTTCGAGGGGGTGGCACGGCCGGTCCGGGTTCAGAGCAAGGTCAGCACTGGGGCCGCTTGCCGTGGTTGGCGCCGTGCTTGCGGCGGGCCTTCTTCTTGCGGCGTCGCTTGGATGACATCGCGTCTGCTCCTCTCGCTGCGGTCTGCCGGTTCTCCGTTCAACCTCGCACGGGCGGCGGTGGTCGGCGAGGCGGTGGCGCTGTGCGGGTGACGGGGTGTGAGCGGAGGGGGACCGCCCGGTTCCGGCCAGGTGGTGAGGGGGAGGTGGGGAAGAAGAGTGGGTGGTGTGGCGTGGATGTGCGAAGGGTGGGGGAGCCGGGGCGGGCGGGGCTGCGGAGGACTGCCCGGGCGGAGCGGAGAACGGCCGACAAGCGACCGGCCGGGGCATGCCAGAGGTCTAGGCCAACGGGGGCCCTGCTCCTAGGGTGTGACGCACCGTCAGCCGGGCCCGGGTGTCGACGGAGACCGTCCACCGCCACCACCCAAGGGGTATCCGCATGTCCGTACGCCTGTCGCCACGCCCGTCGCTGCGCCTGTTCTCACGCGTGGTCAGATCCGCGCTGCTCGCCCTGAGCGTGCTCGCCGCGCTCGTCGCCGCCACCCTGCCCACCGCCGGGCCGGCCGCGGCCGCCGTGCCGGACCGCTACGGCTTCGCCTTCCTCGACAACCCGGCCCCGCCGCCCGCCTACGTCCCGGACACCACCCGCCAGTGGGGCAGCTGGCCCTCCCCGGGGGCCAACCCGGTCAAGGTGGACCAGACCGGCGTCGGCCAGTACGCGGTGCACTTCCCGCTGATCGCGGGCCCGGGCGGGATCGCCCACGCCACCGCCGTCGGCCGCACCGGCTACTGGTGCCAGGTCAAGGGCTGGGGCCCGGTCGGGACCGGTCTCGACGTGGTGGTCGGCTGCTACAAGCCCGGCGGCGCGCCGGTGAACTCGCTGTTCACCGTGCTCTACACCACCAGCAGCGGCGTCCCCGCCCCGGCTGGCGGCGGTTACGGCTACACCTACTCGCAGCCCACCGGCGCGGTGATCACCCAGTACAACTCCTCCGGCGGGGTCAACGCCGTCAGCCACGGCTCCACCGGCATCTGGAAGGCCTGGCTGCCCGGCCTCGGCGCGGCGAGCCAGCTCGGCAACTTCCAGGTGACGGCGGTGGACGGTGTCCAGGGCGCCCGCTGCAAGGTGGCCGACTGGTACCCGTCCGCGAGCGGTCAGACCGCGATCGTCGCCTGCTTCGACGCGGCCAACAACCCGTACGACACCCGGTGGACGCTCAGCTACTCGGTCAAGCGCGCCGTGCACGGTCCGGCCTTCCCGCCCAAGTACTTCGGCCACCTCTGGTACAACGGCGGCGTCCCGGCGGCCACCAACTTCAACTCCGTCGGCGCGGTCAACTCCCTCGCGGGCTCGGTCCCGTACTCCGTGACCATGCCCTCGGTGGCCGTCGTCCCGGACACCTCGCACACCACCGCCTACGGCCCCGGCCCGGACTACTGCGGCGAGGCCATGCCGTGGAACCGCAGCGGCAGCACCGTGACGCTCTACCCGATCTGCTTCAACGGCGGCGGCAGCCCGGTGACGGGGCGGTTCTTCACCGCTTACACCTCCGCGTTCTGACGGATCGCCGGCGGAACCCGCCCGGGCGCTCAGGGGGTGTGGAAGAGCACCTCCGGGGCGTCCGGGCGGGGGCCGTCGAGCACGGGCTGCGGGCGGCCCTTCAGGTGGAGGTCGAGGAAGGCGCCGACGTAGCGCCTGGTCAGCTCCACCGAGCGGGCACCGGAGAGCGGGAAGTCCGGGTCGGGGAGACCGAGTTGGTCACCGAGGGCCGGGTAGTCGGTGAAGGTGAAGTGGCCCGAGCCGGTGAAGGTGATCCAGCGCTTCCAGCCGGTGAAGCTGCTCCAGTCCCGGTCCCAGCTGGCCTCGTGGCCGGGCGTGCTCTCGGCGGCGCCGAGCAGCAGGAACGGCCGGTCGCCGGTCGCGGCCGGGGTCATCAGCGAGCCGTCCATGTCCACCCCGGCCCTGATCCGCGGGTCGGCTGCCATGGTGGAGGCGGCCGAGGCGCCGCCGATCGAGTGGCCGGCCATCGCGATCCGCCCGCGGTCGATCATTCCGGCGTGGCGCCAGGCGGGGTGACGGCCGGTCAGGCGGTCCAGCAGGAAGGAGACGTCCTTCGCCCGGCCGTCGGTCACCTTGTCGTAGCCGACGGTCTCCGCCTGCTCGCAGGCCAGGCACTCCGGCAGCCGGCCGCCTGGGAAGGCGGTGCCGACGCTCTCGTACGCGTGGTCCACCAGGGCGACCAGGTAGCCGCGCGAGGTGAGGTCCTCGGCGAGTGAGCCGAGGGTGGCCCGGTGCACACCGAAGCCGGGCGAGAGCACCACCAGTGGGTACGTCCCGCCCAGCGGCCGGGCGTCCGTCCGGGCCGCCGTCCTGGTGGCCGCGACCACGGCCGGGTCGACGGTGTCCTGGAGGCCCCGGGAGGCCAGCAGGCGGCGAGCCTCATCCACCTGCAGGTATTGGGCCGGGCGGCCGGTGCCCGGGCGGGCCGGGTAGTACATCGAGACCATCAGCTCGCGCGGGCCGGACTTCGCCCACTGGTCCACCCGGCTGTGGTCGACCAGGTGGAGCACCTCCTTGCCGACGCCCAACGGGCCGGTGGGGCGCGGCAGTTCGAGCTGGATCCGGGCGGGCTTGGTGGCCGTGGCGGAGGGTGCGGGGGCGGCCGAGGCGGTGGCGGCCAGCGGCAGCGGGAGCGCCAGGGCGAGGAGCAGGACGGAGGCGGCGGTGAGACGTCGGTTCATGCCTTCGAACCTAGGCGCCACGCCCTGACGGTTCGTCAACTCGCCGGACGACCACGCTCATCCGCCCGGAGGACACCCCGTCTCCACCCACGGTCTGACGGCGCGGACGAGGAGTCCTCCGACGGTACCGGTCAGACGGCGAGCGCCTCGGCGAGCGGGTCCGCCAGGTCGGGCGGCAGGAGCTGGTCGGACCCGGGCGGCTCGACCTGGAAGGGGTCGTCGAACGCGCTCAACTCCCAGCGGTCGCCGGTCCCGGACCACGAGATCACCAGCGGCGCGTAGTCCCTGGCGGCGAGCTGGACGGACGTGGTCCTGCCGTCGAGGGTGTGGGTGTAGCTGACGGTGGGCACCCCGCCGATCTCCCCGGCCGGCCCCGGTACCGGCCGGTCGGTGTCGAGCTCCTCCGCGACCATGTCCTGCATCGACGCCAGGTCGCACAGGTCGATGATCCGCTTGAGCTTCTTGTTCCCGGCCGGAACCTCGATGTACCGCGCGAGCAGCCCGCGTGCCACCGCCCGCTCCTGCTCGGTCTTCGCCAGTCGGGCGGCCAGCGCGTCGGTGAACTTCTGATCCAGCTTCACCCAGAGTCGGCCGCCCCGGCCCAGCAGCTCGAAGGAGCCCTGGTCGAACGTCACCCCGCCCCGGCACCGGCCGTCCGTGCCGACCGTGACGTCCACCCCGATCCGGTCGCCGGCCGTGCCCACCTTCCCCTGGAAGCGGAACGCCGTCTTGAACCGCAGGATGTCCATCGCCCCGTCGACGAGATGGTCCTCGCGAACCTCGTCGGTCGGGTTGTCCGAAGCAGCCGAGGGCTGCGGCGCCGGGGTCTCGGCGGTGCAGGACGTGACGGCGAGGAGGGCCAGCCCGGCCAGGACGGTGCGGGCGGGGAGCGAACGGATCAATGCGGTTCCTTGCTCGGAGGCGGTCGGTGTGCGACTGCATCATCGGGCATCGGAGCGCACGGGTGCGAACGGAATTTCGAACGGTCCGTCAGTTGATCCGCCAGCGGTGCAGGGCGCCGTCGACCAGGGCGGCCAACTCGCCCGCGTGGCGGTCGTGGTGGGTGGGGTGGAAGCCGGGGACGGTGGCCAGGCGGGCGCCGTCGGCGGGGTCCCAGACGGTGAGGCCTTCGGGGGTGGCGGCGTAGAGGAGGCCGTCGGCGGCGAAGTAGGGGCCTTCGGGGCCGGCGAAGGCGGTGAGGCGGATGGGGGTGCTGTGGGGGCCGGTGAGGTCGTCGACGTGCAGGACCAGGGCACCGGGAAGGATCCACTCGCTGTCGTCGCCGAGGCCGCCGAGGGCGAGCCGGTCGCCGTCCAGCCAGACCATCGAGCGGTTCCAGAAGTAGTCGGGCTGGAAGGGGTTGTGCAGGGTCGGGCCGTCCTCTCCCTCGTAGGGGTTCTCGGTCAGCCAGCGGTGCAGGCTCCAGAGCGAGGGGGCGCCGACGGGCTGCCAGATCCAGCCGTCGTCGGCGATCCGGCGGCCGTCCGGGCTGAGGTGCAGGGCGCCGTGGAAGTAGTCGAGCTTGCGCTCGTCGTCGGGCTCACGGGCCGTCAGGAGGGTGCCGTCGGCGGGGTCGGAGACGTCGAGACGGTTCCAGTCGGTGCGGTGGACCAGCAGCGTGCGGCCCTCGCGCTCGGTGAAGGCGAGCGAGAAGGGGACGGTGTAGGTCTTGTAGGTGCCGCCCGACAGCGTCATGGTGACGGCGCCGGTGGTGAGGTCGAGGACTTGGCCGAGGGACTCGCCGTCCACGTGGTCCTGGACCACGGCGGCGTACCGGCCGTCCGCACTGGCGTGCAGCCGGAGCACGGGCTCCGCCGCGCCCCACGGTTCCGCGTCCGGCGGGAGGGTGAGGGTGGAGCGGGCGAGCTCCTGCCAGGCGTCCTCGCCCGGGTGCCAGCGGACCACGGAGCCGTCCCCGCACAGCAGCAGCCAGCCGCCGGCCGTACCGCCGGGCGCGAGGTCGGTGACCGGGCCGAGCGGGGCGGGCAGCGGGGAGAGCGTGACGGTGGGGTCGGTCGGGCGCAGGCGTTCGACCGGGCCCGGGTGGCCGCGGGTGCCGAGCAGGCCGAGGGTGGCGGCGTCGACGCAGGTTGCGCAGCGTGGGGTGACGCGGACCGTCGGGCCGGTGTTCGTCCACGGGGCGCAGTCCTGGCAGAGCCTGGCCTGCTCGGCGCCCTCGCCGGTGAACTGGACGTACTGGTACTGCGGCTCGGCCGATGTGAGCAGGTGCTCGCAGACCGGGACCGGGGCTGACGCCGGGTCATGGCCGCATGCGGGCAGGGCCGCTCTCCCCCGTGGATGGTTCACGGGGGAGAGTAGAGCACGGGCTCAGGCGTGATCGGCAGCGAATTTCGCGCTGTCCCAGACGCCGCCGAGGGCGGGCGCGAGGGCGGACTTGGCGAGGGTGGCGAAGGACGGGGAGTCCGGGGCGCCGTGGGGGAGGGCGCCGAGGAGGGGGGCTCCGGCGGCGGTGGGGAGGTCGGCGAGGTTGCAGCGGGTGGCGAGGTCCGGTTCGGTGGGCCAGCTGCCGATGACCACGCCGAGGGCGGAGAGACCCCGGGCGCGCAGGGCCTCGGCGGTGAGGGTGGTGGTGTTGAGGGTGCCGAGCCCGGCGGTGGCGACCAGCAGGACGCGGACCTCCAGGCCGAGCGCGGCGGTGGCCAGCGCCATGTCGGGGAGGGTCTCCCCGGCCGGGTTGTAGCGGACCAGCAGGCCGCCCGCGCCCTCGACCAGCACCAGGTCGTGGTCGTCGGCCAGCGCGGCGGCCTCGGCGGCGGCCTCGGCGGCGGTCAGCGGCGGCAGGCCGGAGCGCCGTGCGGCGGTCTCGGGGGCCAGCGGCTCGGGGTAGCGGGCGAGTTCACGGAGCGTCACGTGCGGGCCGGCCAGCCGGCCGACCTCGGCCGCGTCGCCCGGCTCGTCCGGGGCGACGCCGGTCTGACCGGGCTTCAGCACCGCCACCGAGGGGGCGAGCGCCGCCACGGCGGCGGTGACGGCGGTCTTGCCGACCTCGGTGCCGGTGCCGGTGACGAACAGGACGGTGCCGGGGCGGTTCTGACGGGTGTTCACAGGAGCCTCAGGGGGTCATGGGGGGTCAACCGGCGGTGGCGGCTGCGGTCACGGCGGCCGTGATCCGGGCCAGCTCCGCGTCGGAGGTGACGTACGGGGGCATGGTGTAGACGAGGTCGCGGAACGGCCGCAGCCAGACGCCCTCGCGGGCGGCGGCTTCGGTGGCGGCGCGCATGTCGACCGGGTGGTCGAGCTGGACGACGCCGATCGCGCCGAGCACCCGGACGTCGCGGACGCCGGGGACGGCGGTGGCTTCGGCGAGGCCCTCGCGCAGGCCGGTCTCCAGGCGCTTGACCTCGGTGCGCCAGTCCTGGGCGAGCAGCAGCTCGATCGAGGCGTTGGCGACGGCGGAGGCCAACGGGTTGCCCATGAAGGTCGGGCCGTGGGCGAGCACCGGGACCTCGCCGCGGCTGATCCCGTCGGCGACCCGGGAGGTGCACAGGGTGGCGGCCATCGAGAGGTAACCGCCCGTCAGGGCCTTGCCGAGGCAGAGCACGTCGGGGGAGACGCCCGCGTGGTCGGCGGCGAAGAGCTCGCCGGTGCGGCCGAAGCCGGTGGCGATCTCGTCGAAGACCAGCAGCACGTCGTGGCGGTCGCAGACCTCGCGGAGGGTGCGCAGGTACTCGGGGGAGTGGAAGCGCATGCCGCCCGCGCCCTGCACCACCGGTTCGACGATCACCGCGGCCAGCGTGTCGGCGTGCTCGGCGACCGCCTGCTCCAGCTGGTCCGCGTAGGCCTGCTCGAACTCCACCGGCGGCTGCGGGACGAAGAGCTGACCCGGCAGCACCCCGCCCCAGAGCGAGTGCATCCCGCCCTCGGGGTCGCAGACCGACATGGGGTGGAAGGTGTCGCCGTGGTAGCCGCCGCGCCAGGTCAGCAGGCGCTGCTTGGCGGGGCGGCCGACGGAGCGCCAGTACTGCAGGCACATCTTCATCGCGACCTCGACCGCGACCGAGCCCGAGTCCGAGAGGAACACGTGCCGCAGCGGCTCCGGGGTGATCTCCACCAGCCGGGAGGCCAGCCGGACGGCCGGCTCGTGGGTGAGCCCGCCGAACATCACGTGGCTCATCCGGCCGAGCTGGTCGGTCACCGCGGCGTCCAGCACCGGGTGCCGGTAGCCGTGGATCGCGGCCCACCAGGAGGACATGCCGTCGATCAGCTCGTGGTGCCCGGCCACCGGTTCGGCCATCCGGAGCCGGACCCCGGCGGCGGACTCCACCACGTAGGGGGTGGAGGTGCCGGGCATCGGGCCGTACGGGTGCCAGACGTGGGCGCGGTCGAGGTCGAGGAGGTTCTGCATGCGATGAAGGGTCAATTCCTAGGCGTTGGGCGCCAGTTCGGTGCCGGCGCCGCGGCGGCGGACCCGGACCAGGTCGGGCTGGGCCTCGTCGTTGGCGGGTGTGGCGGCCTGGGCCGGGACAGCGGCGGTGTGCCCGCCGCAGGGGCCGCAGCCGCCGCCGGTGCCGCAGCCGTGGGCCTCGTCGGTACCGGTACCGGTACCGCAGCCACCGGCCGCGACCTCGGAGCGGTGGCGCGGCAGGGTGGCCTCGCCGGCGCCCTCCACCACGAAGCCCGCGTCGGCGATCATGTCGAGGTCGGCCTGCCCGGCCTGGCCCTCGCTGGTGAGGTAGTCGCCGAGGAAGATCGAGTTGGCGATGTGCAGGCCGAGCGGCTGCATCGAGCGCAGGTGCACCTCGCGGCCGCCGGCGATCCGGACCTCGACGTCGGGGCAGACGAAGCGGACCATGGCGAGGATGCGCAGGCAGCGCTGCGGGGTGAGGTTCCACTCCTTGGCCAGCGGGGTGCCCTCGAAGGGGATCAGGAAGTTGACCGGCACCGAGTCGGAGCCGATCTCGCGCAGCGCGAAGACCACGTCCACCAGGTCCTCGTCGCTCTCGCCCATCCCGGCGATCAGGCCGGAGCAGGCGGAGAGGCCGGCGCCGTGCGCCTTCTGGACGGTGTCCACCCGGTCCGCGTAGGTGTGGGTGGTGGTGATGTCCCCGTAGGTGGCCTCGGAGGTGTTGAGGTTGTGGTTGTAGGCGTCGGCCCCGGCCGCCTTCAGGCGCTCGGCCTGGTTGTCGGAGAGCAGGCCCAGACAGGCGCAGACCTCGACGGCCTCGTTGGAGTCCTTGATGGCGGCGATGGTGTCGGCGACCCGGTCGATGTCACGGTCCGTCGGGCCGCGGCCGCTGGCCACCAGGCAGACCCGCTTGGCGCCGCCGGCCAGTCCGGCGGCGGCCGCCTCGGCCGCCTGCTCGGGCTTGAGCCAGGTGTACTTGAGGATCTCCGCCTTGGAGCCGAGCCGCTGGGAGCAGTAGTTGCAGTCCTCGGGGCAGAGGCCGCTCTTGAGGTTCACCAGGTAGTTGAGCTTGACCCGCCGGCCGAACCACTGGCGGCGCACCCGCCCGGCGGCCGCGACCACGTCCAGCAACTCGTCGTCGGTGGTGGCGAGTACGGCCAGTGCCTCCTCCCGGGTGGGGAGTTCCCGGCGCAGGCCCTTGGCGGTGAGGGTGTCGAGCAGATCCATGGCCTTGATCCTGCCCGGGTGACGACGCGTCGCGCCAGAGGGAACCCACCAAGAACAGGGCCTCGGAGGTGTGCGAGTTGTCACAGTTCCGCCATCGGGCGATCGGCTCTCCGCCACCGGGCGGTCGGGCGCGGCGTGGCAGTGACCCTGGTGCGGACGTGGTCGGATCATCCGCTTAGAATCTGCGCCATGACCACGCAGGGGGAGCGCCAGAGCCGCCGGGTCCGGGGCCGCCGCCGCCGGATCATCGCCCTGTGCACCGTCGGAGGTGTGGCCGTCGCCGTGGGCGTGGTGGTGGCCGAGTCGGGCGACTGGCTCCCGGGTGCCGGACGGACCACCAAGGAGGGCCTCAGCGCGGCGCCCGCCGACGCCGGTCCGCCCACCCAGCCGTTGACGGAGGAGCAGTTCTTCACCGTCGAGCGCTACTTCCCCGGCGGCCGCGCGATCGACAACGGCGGCTTCAAGGCGCGCCGCACAGCCGCCCGCCAGGGCCAAGTCTGCGCCGAGGTGCTGGCCGACCGGAACCGGGACGTGCTCAAGGACACCAACTGCCTCTCCTACGTCTCGGTCAGCTACACCCAGGACGGCAACCAGGTGGTGAGCAGCGTCACGGTGCTGCGCTTCTCCGACGAGGCCTCGGCCCAGGAGGCCGAGAAGGCGCTGGTCCCCAACGCCGAGGCGATCTCCTTCGTGCCGCCGGACCCGGGCGTCCTGCCGACGCCCTCCGGCTCACCGGCCGCCGTCGCCGGCCCCGGCGCGCAGCGGACCAGCGTCCAGGTCGACGCGGTCGGCCACTACCTGACCGTCACCTCCTCGCGCTTCGTCGACCCGGCCTCCACGGCGGCCCCCGCGGCGCTGGACGAGGCGACCCGGGCCGTGGGGTACACGGCCCGGGCACCCTTCATCTGGCTCTGAGGCTCCGTCAGGGGCCTCGGGGGTATCAGAGGTCTCAGGGGTAGCTGACCAGGTTGGCGACGTTGGTGGCGGAGTTCGACGGGCCGCCGGTGGAGTTCACCACGTGGGCGATGGTGCCGGTGCCGCCGAGCGAGACGGTCACCATGTCGTGGAAGCGCACCCCGGCACGGTTCGGTGCCTCGATCGCGTGCTCGGCCACCACGCCCGGGTTGACGTTGAAGTAGCAGTAGCTGCCCAGGCCCCAGGCCTCGTGGGTGGTCACCGAGCTGGCCACCTTGTAGGCGGCGTAGCCGCGGGTGGAGCCGTTCTGCCAGGCGGCCTGGTTCGGCGGGTCGTAGGGCAGCTCGTTCTGGAAGAAGTAGGTGCGGCCGCCGTTGCCGTTCCACACCACCTGGTGCTGCTGGAAGTGTTCGACGAAGAGCCCGTACATGGTGACGGCGGTGCCGTTGACGGTCAGTCCGGTGGCGGCGGTGTTGGCCGTCCAGCCGACGCCGCTGCCGTGGTCGGCGCGCCAGATCCAGGTGTGGTCCCCGATCACGTCGGAGCTGTTCACCACCAGGCTCTGGGTGGCCTTGCCGACGCCCGCGCCGCCGATCCGGAAGAACACGTCGTGCAGGGAGACGGGGTCCGCGGTGTGCCGGGCGGTGGAGCCGTCCGGGCCGAGCTGGAGCAGCACGGGGGAGTTGACCGGGCCGGCGTCGAAGAGCAGTCCGGCGAGCTTGACGCCGTCCACGTCGGCGACGGTCATCGCCGCGATGCCGTTGTCCGGGACCAGGGTGGCCAGGCCGAGGCCGAGCACCACGGTGTCGGGGCGGGTCACGTTCAGGGTCTGGTCGAGGTGGTAGACCCCCGGGGTGACGAGCAGGTTCTTGCCCTGGCCGAGCGCGGCGTTGATCTGGGCGGCCGTGGCGCCGGGCTTGACCACGAAGAACTGGTCGATCGGCAGCGAGCTGCCCGGCTGATTGCCCGAACTCCAGGACGTGCCGGTGGAGTTGGTGCGCAGCCCGGGGACGAAGACCCGGTAGGCCCCCGCCGCGTCCACGTAGAGGAAGGGCTTCTCGCGGACCACCGGGGTCCGGTCGACGGTGGTGTAGGGCGGGTTCGGGAAGGTGTTGGCGGGGGCGTTGACGTCGCCGACGAAGACCATGTTCCAGTTGGAGCCGGTCCAGCCGCCCCACTGGGAGTTGCGGGAGAGCCACTGCTGCTGCGAGCCGGAGCGGACCTGGCCGTCGATCAGGGAGTCGGCCAGCAGGCCGCCGCTGGACCAGCCGCCGTCGTCCAGCTGGAGGCTGCCGCGGACGTGCATCCGGCGGTACGGCGCCGCCTGTGAGACGGCCCAACGGTCGGTGCCGGAGGGCGGGTTGACGGAGAGCCCCTCGGCGGAGCGCCAGAAGTTCTGGGTGGCGTTGCCCTGGAACCAGTCGGCCTCGGCGTGCACGCCGCCGTTGATGGTGACGGCGTCGGGGGTGAGCCCGAGTCCGGCGACCTGGGTGTAGAAGCCGACGTTGGCGTCGACGTCGTAGGTGCCGGGCTTGAAGAGGAGCGCCTGGCGCTGCGCGCCGAACTGGTTGGTCTCCTGCTGCCGGAAGACCGCGTCCAGCTTGGCCTGGACGGTGGCGGCGGGCATCGAGGGGTCGAAGACGGCGACGTTCGGCCCGAGGTCGGGGTTGCCGGGATTGCCGGGATCGCTGCCGGCACCGAAGGAGAAGGACTGCGCGGCGGTGCCGTTGCAGGCGTACTGCTGGAGCACCACCGAGTCGGCGGTGGAGGCGGACGGCACGTCCAGGCACCTGCCGCTGTTGCGGTTGACCAGGTGGTAGGCGCCGCCGCCCTCGTCCACCGGCAGCCACTGCTGGTTGGCGCCGCCGCCCCAGGTCCAGAGCTGCACCTTGGCGCCGTCTGCGGTGGAGACGCCGGTGACGTCCCAGACCTTGGTGGCGTCGCCTCGGGCGGCGATCCGGACGTAGCCGCCGTCGGTCGGCAGCAGCTGCCACTGCTGGGCGTCGGTGGCGTTGCAGGCGTACTGCTGGACGGCGGTGCCGTTGGCGGTGGCCGCCGCCGCGGCGTCCACGCAGCGGCCGCTGTTCCTGTTGACCACCGTGGTCCAGCCGGTGGGGGCGGCCGCCTCCGCGCTGGTGGGGGACAGCACGGCGGCCGGGGCGAGCAGCGTGGCGGCGGTCAACAGCGGTATGCCGTAACGCCGTTGTCGTTGACTCATGGAGGTGGGGGCTCCTGACTCGGTAGGGGGGATCAGCGGCCGGTGGTGAGGCCGAAGCCGTAGCGGAACAGCGGGTCGTAGGACGGGTCGCCGACGTTCAGCGGCTCCTGGGCCTCGCTGCGCGGCCAGCTGACCGGGAGCTTCCCGGAGAAGCGGCGCTCGCCGAACAGCACGTCGGCCACCCCGCCGCCCTCGCTGCCGGGCAGCCAGGACATCACGAAGGCGTCCATGGACGGGAGTTGGCCGGTGACGATCTGCGGGCGGCCCGCCACGTCCAGCACCACGCAGGTGGGGACGGCGGCGCAGACCTTGTCGACGGCGGCCCGGTCGGCGGGGGAGAGCTCCAGGGTGTGGCCGTTGTTGCCGACGTCGCCCATGCCCTCGGCGTACGGGGTCTCGCCGATCACCACCACGCCGACCTTCGCACCGTTGACGGGAGCGGAGGCGTCCGCGCTGTAGACGGCGGACGGGGCGTACTCCCGGATGCCCTCCAGGACGGTGGTGGCGGGGATGGTGTCGTCGGCGGCGCCCTGCCAGGTGACGGTCCAACCACCCGCCTGGTTGCCGGGGTTGTCCGCGTTGACGCCGGCGACGTAGACGGCGTCGGTGCGCCTGAGCGGCAGCGCGCCGTGCTCGTTCTTCAGCAGCACCTGGGACTCGGCCACGGCCCGCCGGGCCACCGCGCGGTGCTCGGGCGAGCCGATCGTGGACTGGTACCGCCGGTCGGTGAACGGGTGCTCGAACAGGCCGAGTTCGAACTTGGCCCGGAGGATCCGGCGGACGGCGTCGTCGATCCGGGAGCGCGCGACCCGGCCCTCGTTCACCTCGGTGAGCAGCGCCTGCTCGAACTTCTCGGCGCTGTACGGGACCATGAACATGTCCAGCCCCGCGTTGACGGCGGTGCGCACCTGCGCCGGGTAGTCGCCCGGGAGTTGGTTGATCGCGTCCCAGTCGCTGATCAGGAAGCCGTCGAAGCCGGTCTTCTGCTTGAGCACCTCGGTGAGCAGCTCGTGGTTGGCGCTCATCTTCACCGGGTTGCCGAGGCCGTCCTCGGTCCAGTCCACGCTGGAGTACGAGGGCATGATCGAGCCGACCCGGTGCCGCTGCACCGCCGTGACGTACGGGGCGAGGTCGATCCGGCGGAAGCGTTCGCGGGAGGTGACGGTGACGCCCTGGTCCAGCTTGTAGCTGCCGGCGGAGGATCCGTAGGCGGTGGAGCCGTCACCGGCGTAGTGCTTCACGGTGGCCAGCACCCGGTCGGGGCGGTCGAGTTGGGAGCCCCAGGGGCCCTGGAAGCCGTCGATCTGGGTCTCCATGGAGCTCACCAGCTCGGGCGTCTCGCCGAAGCTCTCGTAGGTGCGGCCCCAGCGGTCGTCCCGGGCCACGCAGACGCAGGGGGCGAAGACCCACTGCGGGCCGGTGGCGCGGGTCTCGATCGCGGTGATGTGAGCGGCCTCGCGGGCGAGTCCGGGGTCGCGGGTGGCGCCGAGCGCGATGTTGTGCGGGAAGACGGTGGCGCCCACCAGGTTCCCGTGGCCGTGCACCGAGTCCACGCCGTAGAGCAGCGGGATGCCCAACCTGGTCTCCAGGGCCCGGCGTTGGTAGCCGTCCACCATGTCGGCCCAGGCGGCCGGGGTGTTGGCGGCGGGGGTGGAGCCGCCGCCGGAGAGCAGCGAGCCGAGGGCCAGCGTGGTGATCCTCGCCGGGTCGCCGTCCACGGCGTTGCGTTCGGCCTGGGTCATCTGGCCGACCTTCTCGGCCAGGGTCATCCGGGCCAGCAGGTCCTCGACCCGGCGCTCGACCGGGCGCCTCGGGTCCCGGTAGGCCGGGCCGGCGGCCGCCGACGCCGTGAGGGGGAGGGCGGAGGCGGCGATGGTGGCGGCGGCGAGCAGGGCTCCGCCGAGCAGGGGGCGCCGGTGCATGCGGATGTGTCTCCAGTCCTGGGTGGGGTGCCGGAGGTGCGATGTCAGGAGCATGTAAGCAGAGTCCTGAAAGCATTGGTAAGGGGTCGGGTCGCTCTTTTTTCAGGACTTGAACTTAACCGTGAAGTAACGCCTGGTCAGATGACGAGCCGTCAAGGGACTACCCGTGCTCAGTGCGCGGTGCTTGAATGCGCACCACCAAGCCAAGCCCACGACAGTTCGGGACGGTTCCGTGACTACGCGCGTAACACCCTTGGCACGCTGGCTCCTTCGTCCACTGCGCACCGCGGCCCTGCTCTCGGTGCTCGCCTCCTTCGCGGTCTTCTTCGCCGGCGTCCAGCCGGCCGCGGCCGCCCCCGCCTGCGGAGTGCTCTCCTCCGGCGCGGCCACCCAGGCCGTCGCCGCCGTCAACGCCGCCTGTGGCCAGATCGGCACCCCCTACTCCTGGGGCGGTGGCCACGGCAGCCAGCCGGGACCGAGCTACGGCAGCTGCGACGCCTCCAACGGCGCGCCGAACGACTGTCACGTCCGCGGCCTCGACTGCTCCGGTCTCGCCCGCTACGCCTACTACCTCGCGGTCGGCGCCGACGTCATCAACGGCACCACCTACACCCAGTGGCCCTCCTCGCGCGCGGTGGCCCGCTACTACCGCTCCGACGGCACCGCCCCGCTGCTCCCCGGCGACCTGGTGTTCTTCGGCAACTCGCCCTCCACCATCCACCACGTCGCGGTCTACCTCGGCCAGGGCTACATCGTCGAGGCCCCGTACTCCGGCGGCTACGTCCAGGTCGCCGCGCTCTCCTCGCACGGCGACTACTACGGCGCCATCCGCCTCTACGGCCCCGGCGGCGGCAACCCCAACCCGCCCACCACGCCCGGCCAGTACTGGGTCGACACCTTCGCCAACGCCCCGGTCTACGGCTCACCGACCTCCACCACCCAGACGGGGACGCTGTACCAGGGCACCAACTACGTGTTCTGCAAGGCGTGGGGGCGTGAGGTGGCGTCGGGTTCCTCGTTCAACCACTGGTGGCTGAAGACGGACCCGGATGTCGGTCCGGGCGGTCAGTGGGTCTCGGCCTTCTACCTCTCCCGGTGGGGCAACGACGTGGCCAAGGACAACAACGGCACCGTCATCCCCGACTGCGCGGGCGGCGGGGCACCGCCGGCCACCGGCAAGTACTGGGCGGACACCTTCGCCAACGCCTCGGTCTTCGCCTCGCCGAGCAGCACCGCCGCCACCGGGACGCTGTACCAGGGCACCAACTACGTGTTCTGCAAGGCGTGGGGGCGTGAGGTGGCGTCGGGTTCCTCGTTCAACCACTGGTGGCTGAAGACGGATCCGGATGTCGGTCCGGGCGGTCAGTGGGTCTCGGCGTACTACCTCTCGCGCTGGGGCAACGACGTCGCCAAGGACAACAACGGCACCGTCATCCCGGACTGCTGACGTCCCCTCAGGCCAGGCCCTCCAGGAGGGTGCGCAGGAGGGTGGCGAGGTGTTCGCGGTCGGCGGTGGGGAGGGGGGCCAGGAGGCGCTGCTCGGTGGCGAGGTGGTCGGGGAGGGTCTCGTCGACCAGGGCGAGGCCGGCCTCGGTGAGAGCGACCAGGACGACGCGGCCGTCGGTGGGGCTGGGGGTGCGGCGGATCAGGCCGCGCTCCTGGAGGCGGTCCAGGCGCTGGGTGACGGCGCCCGAGGTGACCATCATGGAGCGCATCAACTCGGCCGGCGTGAGCGGGTTTCCGGGCCCGTTGCGGCGCAGGGTGGCGAGCACGTCGAAGGAGGGCGTGTCCAGGCCGTGGGTGGCGAAGGTGCGCTTGAGCTCGGCCTCCACCCGGGCGGTGAGCTGCTTGAGGCGGCCGATCACCGCCATCGGGGAGACGTCGAGATCCGGCCGCTGGGCGGCCCACTGCGCGAGTACCTGGTCCACGTGATCCGTCATGGCAGCAAAGTCTAGCGATATCTCTTAGCAGTGAGATATGTTTGCTTAGTGCTAAGAGATCGAACCGCAGCGCTCCTGCTCACCGCCCTGGCGCCCGCCGTCTGGGGCTCCACCTACCTGGTCACCACCGAACTCCTCCCGCCCGGACGCCCGTTGCTGGCCGCGCTGCTCCGCGCGTTACCCGCCGGGCTGCTCCTCGTCGCCCTCACCAGGGAGCTGCCGAAGGGCAGTTGGTGGTGGAAGGCGATGGTGCTCGGCACGTTGAACATCGGTCTCTTCCTGGCCCTGCTGTTCGTCGCGGCCTACCGCCTGCCCGGCGGCGTCGCCGCCACCGTCGGCTCCGTCCAGCCCCTGCTGGTGGCCGGCCTCTCCGCCGCCCTGCTCGGCCAACGCCTCACTCTGCGCACCCTGCTCTCCGCCGTGGTCGGCATCGCCGGCGTCGCGCTGCTGGTCCTGCGGGCGAACGCCCGGCTGGACGCCGTCGGCGTGGCGGCCGCGCTCGGCGGCGCCGCCGTGATGGCCACCGGTGTGGTGCTCAGCAAGCGCTGGTCCTCCCCGGCCCCGCTGCTGGCCACCACCGGGTGGCAACTCGTCGCCGGCGGCCTGCTGTTGGTCCCCGTCACGCTCTTCGCCGAGGGCCCGCCGCCCGCCTCGCTGACCACCGGGAACCTGCTCGGCTACGCCTACCTCGGCCTGATCGGCGCGGCTGTCGCGTACGTCCTCTGGTTCCGCGGCATCAAGGTGCTCTCGCCCAACGAGGTGACCTTCCTCGGCCTGCTCAGCCCGCTGGTCGCCGCCCTGCTCGGCTGGATCGTGCTGGGCCAGAGCCTGACGCCCGCTCAACTCCTGGGCGCCGCCCTCGCCCTCGGTGCGGTGCTGTTCGCCGCCCGCTCCGGCCCCCGGCCGGCCGCCACTGAGGCTCCGGTGCAGCCGCCCGTTCTCGCCGACCGCTGACCCCACCCCTTCCGATTCCGAAGGAGACCACCACCATGCGCATCACCGTTTTCGGAGCCGCCGGAGCGGCCGGCAGCCGGATCGTCACCGAGGCCGTCGACCGGGGCCACGAGGTCACCGCCGTGGTCCGCTCGCCCGAGCGCTACCCCGCCCTGCACCCCGAGGCCCGCCACCGCAGCGGCGACGCCCTCGACCCGGACCGGATAGCCGAACTGACCGAGGGCCAGGACGTGGTCATCGCCGCCACCCGCCCCGTCCCCGGCCGGGAGGAGGAGCACGCCGCCGTCACCCGCGCGCTGCTCGCCGGGCTGGCCAAGAGCGGCGCCCGCCTGCTGCTGCTCGGCGGCGCCGGCAGCCTGCTGCTCCCCGGCGGCGAGGGGCTCACCGTGATCGACGGCCCCGACTTCCCGCCGTCCTGGCGCCCGATCGCGCTGGCCTGCAACGAACAGCTGGCCGCCTGCCGCGAGGACGGGACGGTGGACTGGGCCTACCTCAGCCCGGCCGCCGTCCTGGAGCCCGGCGAGCGCACCGGCACCTACCGCCTCGGCACCGACGAGCTGGTGGTCGACGCCGAGGGCAACTCCGCCATCTCGATGGAGGACGCGGCCGTCGCCCTGCTCGACGAGGCCGAGCGGCCCCGCCACCACCGCACCCGCTTCACCGTCGGCTACTGACGGCGGCCGGGGGCCGGCCCGTAGACCGAGCGGCTGTCAGGGGACGGACGGGGGTCGACCCCTGGCGGCCGCTCAGGTTAGGGTCCAGGACATGACAGCGATCATGAACGAGGCCGTCCGCGCGCTGCTCGACGCCCCGGTGGTGGCCGTGCTCGCCACCGTGAACCCCGACGGCGCCCCGCAGACCTCGATCGTCTGGGTCACCCGGGACGGCGACGACCTGCTGATCTCCTCCACCGCCGGGCTCCGCAAGGTCCGCAACCTGGAGCGCGACCCGCGTGCCAGCCTGATCCTGCACGACCCGGCCGACCCGCTGCGCTACGTCGAGCTCCGCGGCCGGGCCACCGTCACCGAGGACACCGGCCGGGCGCTGGCGGTCACCGTCGCCGAGCAGTACGAGGGGCCCGGCGCGGGCCAGGAGTACCTCGAACTCCCGCCCGAGGTCCGGCGGGTGGCGATCCGGATCGTCCCCGAGCGGGTGCTCGGATCGCTCACCAGGATCTGACGACGAAGGCCGGCAGCCCTTCCGTAGTGGAGGGCTGCCGGCCTTCGTTCGGTGTGCCCTGAACCGACCGGCGATCGGGGGGCGGCGTCGCCCAATCGCCGGTCGGTCCTACTTCTTCGGCTGGTTGAAACGGAGCGCGTTGCCCGCCGGGTCGCGGAACGCGCAGTCGCGCACCCCGTACGGCTGGTCCACCGGCTCCTGGAGCACCTCGGCGCCGGTGGCCCGGATCCGCTCGAAGGTGGCGTCCACGTCGTCGGTCGCGAAGATCGCCCCGCGCAGCAGGCCCTTGGCCAGCACCTCCGCCATGGTCTCGCGGTCCGCCGCCGAGGCGTTCGGGTCGGCCAGCGGGGGCTCCAGCACGATCGACACGTCGGGCTGGGCCGGCGAACCGACCGTGACCCAGCGCATCCCCTCGAAGGAGACGTCGTTGCGCACCTCGAAGCCGAGCGCGTCCCGGTAGAAGGCGATGGCCGCGTCGTGGTCGTCGACGGCGATGAAGGTCTGGGAGAGCGTGATGTCCATGGGCCCCACGCTACGGCCGGGGCTTCGGATCTGCTTCTCCATTCCTGACCGCCTTCGCGGGCGGCGTGCGGACCGGCCGCAGGTACATCTTGGCGATGTAGGAGGGGATGGCCGACTCGTCCACGTGCTCGCGTGCCCGGTACGCGCTCGGGCTCTCCCCGACCAGCTCCGTGAAGCGTGAACTGAACGAGCCGAGCGACGTACAGCCCACCTCGAAGCAGACCTCCGTCACGCTCAGGTCCCCGCGCCGCAGCAGCGCCTTCGCCCGCTCGATCCGACGGGTCATCAGGTAGCTGTACGGCGTCTCCCCGAAGGCGGCCCGGAAGCTCCGCGAGAAGTGGCCCTCCGACATCAGCGCGGTCCGCGCCAGCGCGGCCACGTCGAGCGGCTGCGCGTAGTCCCGGTCCATCTGGTCACGGGCCCGCCGCAGCCGGGCCAGGTCCTCCAGGTTGCTCATTGGATCACCCTCCCACAGCGCCGCCCCCGGCCGCGCGTCACCGCAGTTCGCGGGGGACACCCATGGTCGTTCACGCCAGTGGGAGGACCGGGCGGGTGGAGGTCTCCTCGAAGAAGGCGTCGCCGGCCGGGTTGTGGAGCCAGGCCGCGTAGTCGGGGTTGCGGTGGGAGGTGGCGAGGGGGAGCCAACCGAGGAGGTTGCCGTAGCCGCCGCAGGCGGATTCGCCGCCGTCGCCGCCGTAGAGGGAGGTGGGGTCGGAGGTGAGCTCGGTGCGGTAGGGGTCGTAGGCGATGCGCAGGCCGAGGGCGTTCGGGCGGTGGTGGGGGCCGTCGGGGGAGTGGTACGGGATGCGGTCGAGGGGGCAGGTGTCGCCCCAGCGGAAGAGGGTGCGGGCGCCCGCGCCGCAGGCGTGCTCCCACTCGTCGGGGGTCGGCAGCCGCGGGCGGTCAGGGCCTCCTCCGCACCGTCCGGCTCCTCGCCGAACTCCTCGTCCTCGACGGCCACCAGCACGGTCGGGACGGTCACCCGCCGGTACGGGCTGAGCATGTGGGCGAGGTGGCCCCGCAGGTCGTCCGCGTGGCCGAACCCCTGGTCCACGCTCGCCTGGTAGTCCTCCTCCTGCCCGGGCGCGGGCTGCCACGCGTCCAGGTCCAGGCCGAGGGTGACGGTGCCGCCCGGGACCAGGGCGAAGGCCTGGTCGGCACGTTCCATCAGTGCGCGGTGGAAGGGGCGGCCGAGGTGGTGGACGGTCTCGACGGAGACCAGGTGACTGCCCGTCAGGGCGGCGGCCTCGCGGGCGGTGCGCAGGGCGGTGGGCAGGTCGAAGGACCGCCACTCCTCGAAGGTGAGGTCGTTGAGGGGCATGGTCGGGAGTCTGGCAGCGGCCGGTGACAGCGGGGCGGGCCGTCGTCGTGGGACGGGCCGTGTACGGTGTGGCCCATGCGTTCCCGGATCCTGCCGCCGCCCGTCCGCTAGCGGGCGGCTGACTCCCTGACAGGTGCCGGACGGCCTTGCGAGGCCGTCGGGCCGGTGAGTGGCGCCCGCGCGAGGTGGCCCTGATCCGGCCGGGCCTCGGAGCCCGGCGCCTCTTCCATGGAGAACGAACGCCATGACCACGCATGTCGCCGTGCCGTACCGGCACGGTGTGCTGTCCATTTCCGCCGCAGCCGTCGCCTGGGGCGTGGGCGGGGCCGTCGCGGCCCTGCTGATGAACACCGCCGGGCTCGGCCCCGTCGCCGTCTGCGCCTGGCGGTTCGCCGTCGCGGCCGGGTGCTTGGTGCTGCTGCCCGTCGGCCGGAGCGAGGGCCGTTGGTGGGCCGCCGTGCTCACCGGGATCGGGCTGACGGTGGGCCAGTGCGCCTACTTCGCCTCGGTCCGGTACGCGGGCCTGGGGCTGGGCACCCTGGTCACCATCGGTGCCGGACCCGTGTTCACCAGCCTCGGCGCCCACCTGCTGCTCGGCGAACGCCTCACCCGCCGGGCACTGACCGCGAACGGCCTCGCCCTCGGCGGGCTGGTGCTGCTGGTGGCCGCCCCGGCGGCCGGGCCGCGCCCGCTGCTCGGGGCCGGGCTCGCGCTGCTGGCCGGTGCCGCGCAGAGCGGGCTCACGCTCTGGGCCCGGGGCGGTGGCACGGCGCGCGCCTCGACCGGCGCCTTCGGCACGGGGCTGGCCTGCCTGGTGCCGCTGGCGCTGCTGCTGGAGGGCGGAGTGCTGCCGAGTGCGGGGCAGCCCGCACCGACGGCCGCCGCGCTGCTCTTCCTGGGGACCGTCCCGACCCTGCTCGCCTACCGCTGGTACTTCACCGGCCTGACCACCGTCCCGGGCGCGACCGCCGCCGTCCTGGTCCTGCTCGAACCGGCCACGGCCGCCGTCCTGGGCATCGCCTGCTTCGGAGAGCCGCTCACCTGGACGGTGGTGGCGGGCTCGGCCCTGCTGCTCACCGCGATCACCGGCCTGGCGCGCCAACGGCAGTGACGCCCCGTCGGGGATGATGGCGGGATGTTGGTCACGGTGGAGGCGGTCCCGGCGGGGCTGCCGCTGGTGCGGGTCAGGTCGGCCGTCGGCACGGCGGTGGTGGTGTGGCGCGGCGCCGCCGAGGCGGTGGGCCGGGAGCACCACGTCGAGTGGACCCTGGACGAGGAGCTCGGCTGGGGCCGCAACGCCGACCCGGCCGCCTCCACCACCCCTGCCCTGTGGGAGGAGGGTGGCCATGTTGTTCTTCGTGGGGTGCTGAGCATCGACGAGGACGGCGGGGCCACCCTGGGTGTGGACGGCGCACTGGTCCTGTTGGGCGTGCCCGAGCCCGCGCCGCCGACGGATGCCGACGGGACGTGGGTCGAGGTCCGGATCGGGCGCGAGCACGCGGAGGCGTGGCCGTTCGAGGTCTGAGGTGCCGTCAGGCGGGCTGCCAGAGTTCGATGCGGTTGCCCTCGGGGTCGGTGACCCAGCCGAAGTGGCCGACGCCGTCCATGGACTGGGTCTCCTCGGCCACCTCGGCGCCCTTGGCGCGGAGTTGGGCCAGCATCGCGTCCAGGTCGCGGACGCGGAAGTTGAGCATGGTCTGCTGGCTGCGGGCGCCGAAGTAGTCGGTGTCGGCCTCGAAGGGGGCGAAGACGGTGGGGCCGGGCTGCGGCTGCCAGAGGCCGTGCTCGTCGGAGTCCAGGCCGAGGCAGTCGCGGTACCAGGCGGTGAGGGCGGCGGGGTCGTTGGCGCGCAGGAAGTACCCGCCGATGCCAAGCACACGTTCCATGCGGCCCATCCTGCCAGGGCCCGGGCCGGGGAGGTGGGAGGTCACGGTGTCTATGCTGCACCGCATGGACATCGTGATCCCGCTCTTCGAGGACTTCGAACCGCTCGACGCGGTCGGACCGTACGAGATCCTGGCCTATCTGCCGGGGGCGACCGTGCGCTTCGTGACGGCCGAACCGGGCCTGGTGAAGGACGTGTTGGGGTCGATGCCGGTGCACGTGCCGACCTCCTACCGGGAGGTCGAGCGCTGCGACGTGCTGCTCGTCCCGGGCGGCGGCAGCTTCCTGCGGATGGCGGCGGACGAGGAGTTCCTGGCCTGGGTGCGGCGGATGCACGAGGGCGCCCGCTTCACCACCTCGGTCTGCACCGGCTCGCTGGTGCTCGGCGCGGCCGGCCTGCTGGACGGCCTGACGGCCACCACGCACTGGGCGGCGGTCGCCGACCTGGAGGCGTACGGTGCCACCTACACCGCCGAGCGGGTGGTCCGCCAGGACCGGGTGATCACCTCGGCGGGCGTGTCCTCGGGGATCGACATGGCGGTGGGGCTGGCCGCGCTGCTCGCGGACGAGGTGACCGCGCAGGCGATCCAGCTCTACACCGAGTACGACCCCCAACCCCCTTACGACACCGGGTCCTTGGCGAAGGCATCCCCCGAGGTGGTGGCACGCGCCCGCACCTTCGGGTAGGGCACGCCGTCAGACCCCGGGTAGCGGGGAGACGTTGGGGGCGGCGGGGAGGGGAGCGTCGCAGAGGGCGCAGAAGAACTCGCCCTCGCGGACGACGTTGAGCTCGCGGCAGGCGGTGCAGCGGCGGAAGACGAACGCGTGGGTGAAGCCCGGCGGGTGGGCGATTCCGGCGAGGCCGAGCGCGGCGGCCAGTGGCGGCCAGGCCGTGACCGGGTCCGGGCAGTAGCCGGTGGACTGGTTGGTGACCTCGTGCACCGCCCAGTGGCCGTCCGGCTGCCGGGCGAACGCGATCTCGCCGGCGCAGAGCACCGGCCCACCGCCCGCGCAGACCACGTGCTCGCTGCGGCGCGCGGCCAGGCGGAGCCGGCCGGCCGGGTCGACGACGTAGGTGAACGGCTCGGAGAGCTCGGCGGTGGGCCGGGAGGCGAGCCAGGCGTCGAGCTCGGCCCGGGAGCGTATCGCGGTTCTTTCGGCGGCCGGGCTGACGAGGCGTCGTATCTCGGGCGGGCCGACGTAGACGTAGGGGTGGTGCCGGGCGGTCATGTGAGGAGGAGCGGGGCCAAGGCGGTGCGGAGGGCGGCGGGGGTGGTGTAGTGGTGGCCCGTCATGCCGAGGGCCGTCGCGGCGGTGACGTTCTTGGGGCTGTCGTCGATGAAGAGGCAGCGGTCGGGGGTGGTGCCGGCCAGGGTGGCGGCGTGGTGGTAGATGGCGGGTTCGGGCTTGGCGGTGCCGAACACGGCGCTGTTGACGACGTGGTGGGCGAGGTCGGTGAGGCCGAGCTCGGCGAGGCCCTGGTCGAGCCAGGTGGTGCCGTTGGTCACCAGGACGAGGGGGCCGCGGACCCGGACCTCGCGGAGCAGGGCCACCACGGTCGCGTCGGCGTGGACGGGGGTGGTGGTGAACGCGGTGGCGAGGGCGCGGGCCGTGGGTGCGTCGGTGCGGGGTGTGAGGGCCGCGGCGATGAGCTCGGCCCACTCGGGCTTGCCGAGGCGGCCGAGGACCAGGGGCTCTGCGAGTTCGGCGGAGAAGGCGGCGGCGTAGGTGCTGCCCTCCGGGACGCCCGCGGAGACCTCGAGGGCGGTGACCTCGGACTGGTCGAAGTGGCGGATGACGCCGTCGAGGTCGCACAGGACGGCGTCGAAGGGGGAGAAGGTCATCCCATCTGGATATCACAGGGGGGAGGATGGCGGTATGGAGAGCACGGGGGAGACGGCGGCCGCGCTACGGCAGGTGCGGTGGATCGTGGGCGGCACCGGGGCCGGGAAGACCACCGTGGCACGGGAGTTGGCGGCGCGCCACGGGGTCGAGGTGTTCGACGGGGACCGTGCGGAGCACGGCTGGGTCGAGCGGGCGGTGGCGGCGGAGCAGCCGCGGTTGGCCGCGCTGCGGGGCCTGGAGCCGGGGGAGTTCTGGGCCGGGCGGACGGCGGCGGAGGTGCTGCGGGCGATGCCGAGCCTGTACGGGGAGGTGACGGGGTTCCTGGTGGAGGAGGTGAGGGCGCGCTCGGCCGAACGGCCTTTGCTGGTCGACTACTTCGGGATCCTTCCGGACCAGTTGGCGCCGCTGGTGGCGTCGGCGGCGCAGGTGGTGTGCCTGGTGCCGACACCGGAGTTCCGCGAGGCGGGGTTGCGGGCCCGGTACGCCGACCCCGCGCGGGCGCGGGCCAACTGGGGTTCGCGGGACCCGGGGGAGATGCTCGCGCTCAGGCTGGAACGGGACCGGCTCTGGGACGTGGAGGTCCGGGTGCGGGCCGCGCGGGTGGGCATGGCGGTGCTAACGGTGGACGGGACCGTGGGAGTGGGGGAGTTGGCGGCGGAGGTGGCACGGCGGTTCGGGTGGGCGTAGCCGATGTGCGGCCCGCTCCGCCGGGGCGCGGGGAAAGTGCGCGCCCCTGACCGGTTCGCGCTGTCGAAGCCCCAGCGCGCGGCCGACACCCGGGGCCGGCTCCGGATCGCGGCCTGCCGCCTCGCGGTCGCGGTCCCGCGGCCGGTACCGACGGCCCTTCCACGTCAGTGGTGTGCCCGCGGGGGGATCCGGGGCCGGGGCCAGTAGGCTCAGGGTGCGGGGATGAGAGCCGTCATGAGTCAGGTCGCGCATGAGGGGACGGCGCTGATCCCCCGTCCGGAGAGGACCCCGGCCGCGTTGAAGGCCGCGGTGGCGCTCGTCGCGCCGGTCCGCCTGCAGGAGTCGCCCCGCTCCGATCGTTCTGCGCGCACTGGGCTGTCGTGGTGGAGATCGAGCGGATCCCGGCCACCGCGCAGGACCACCGACGGGCGAACTACCTCGCCAACCACGGCAGCAGCGACGCCGAGCGGATGCAGGCCGCCGTGACCGGTCCCGATCTCCTGCACCGTCGTACCGGGGTGGAGGTCGAGCATCTCCAACATGCGGAAGACGATGGCCGGAGCCGAGGCCGACGACGACGGCCAGGGTTCGCCGTCGGGGGCCTTCCCGTCGTTGACCTGCGTCACGACCGGGGCATCGGCGTACGCCGCGTCCGTCCAGCCGGCCGGGTCCGTCTCGCGGTCGCACGGCACCAGGCCGTCACCGTGGTCCAGCCAGATCCGTTCGGGGAGGAACCGCGTCCGGGGCACGGCCATGGCTGCCGCCGCCCACTCGGGGGCCACGTCGTGGCCGAGTTCGGTGGCGATGGAGCGGAGCATACTGCGCGCGGCAGCCTGCTCCGGCTCGTCGTGCTGAGTGGTCGTCACTTGTGCTTCGGCCCCGGCTTGCTCTTCTGGCTGTCGGGGTTCGGGGCGGAGGGGCCGGGGTCCTTCTTTCCCCACCGTGGCCCATGGGGCGCTCCCTGCATGAGGATCATTGAAGTTTGGTTAGCCTAACCTAAGGCAAGGTGGATTGGTCTGTCCGGGCCACAGGAGTGGAAGCCTTGGTGCGTCCACGGTCTGACGGGGGGTCGGCTGGCTAGCTTGGCGGCATGCACACTGCGGCCGCCACCCCTGCTCTCGCCATGCTCCGCCTGCTCGGCGGCTTCCAGATCTCCCAGGCGCTCTACGTCGTGGCCCGGGCCGCGCTGGCGGACCAACTCCTGGACGGCGAACGGACGGTGGCCGAACTGGCCGAGGCCTCCGGGCTCCGGCCGGACCCGCTGGCCCGGATCGTCCGGGTGCTCGCCGGGGAGGGCGTGTTCACCCTGGACGCGGCCACCGGCATGGTCGGCCTCGGGCCGCTCGGCCGCACGCTGGTCTCCGACGGGCCGGACTCGGTCCGCGGTGTCGCGTTGACCTGGATGGAGACCCACTACCGGCCGTTCGCCGAGCTCCGGCACACGGCCGAGACGGGAGAGCCGGCGGCCGATCACCTGTACGGGATGCCGTTCTTCGCGTGGCTGGGGCAGGAGCCGGACCGGGTCGCCACCTTCACCGGGGCGATGACCGACTTCGCCCGGGCGATCCGTCAGGAGACCTTCTCCGCAGTCGAGTTGGACGGTGCCCGGACGGTGGTGGACGTGGGCGGTGCGGACGGTGCGGTGCTCGCCGGGCTGGCCCGGCGGTACCCCCACCTGCGGGGCACCGTCTTCGACCTGCCGCACGTGGTGACGGCCGCGCCGGCGGTGCTGCGGGCCCACGGGGTGGCGGACCGGATCACTGCGGTGGGGGGTGACTTCTTCGTCGAAGTGCCGCCCGCCGACTGCTACTTGGCGGGATTCGTGCTGCACGACTGGTCCGACGAGGCGGCCGCCCGGATCCTCTCCCGGATGTACCGGGCCGCCGCCGTGCCGCACGCCCGGCTGGTGCTGCTGGAGACGGTGCTCGACCGGGGCGACGCGCCCGAGCTGGCCGCACTGCTCGACCTCACCATGCTCGGGATGCTGACGGGCCGTGAGCGTACGGCCGAGGAGTGGCGCGGGCTGCTCGCGGGGGAGGGTTTCCGGCTCGACCGGATCCGGGAGACCGGCGGGCCGGTGTGCGTGATCGAGGCGACCCGGGTGCCGTGAGGCGGGCCGCTCCGTGGACGATGGGGTGGACGATGGGGCGAGGCAATCAGCGTACGGACCTTGGGAGGGCGGACATGTCGGCGAAGGTCGTCGTGGTCGGCAGCGTCAACGTGGACCTGGCGGTGCGGGTGCCGCACCTGCCCCGTCCGGGCGAGACCGTCACGGGTGGTGGGCTGGCGGAGAGCACGGGCGGCAAGGGCGCCAACCAGGCGGTGGCCGCCCGGCGGCTCGGGGCGCCGACGGCGCTGATCGCCCGGGTCGGGGACGACGCGTTCGGCCGCCGGACCCGGGAGTCGCTGGCGGCGGCCGGGGTCGAGGTGGCGGCGGTGACGACGGTGGCCGCCGCCACCGGGACGGCGCTGATCGTGATCGACCCGGACGGGGAGAACACCATCACGGTCTCGCCGGGCGCCAACGCGGAGTTGGACCCGGACGGTGTACGGCCGCAGCTGGCACGGGAGTTGGCCGGGGCCGGGGTGCTGCTGCTCCAGCTGGAGGTGCCGGTGGCCGCGTGCCTGGCGGCGGCCCGGTCGGCGCGGGCGGCGGGGGTGCCGGTGGTGCTCAACGCCGCTCCGCTGCCGGTGCGGGTCGGCGCCGAGCTCAGGGAGCTGATCGCCGCCGCGGACGTGTTGGTGGTGAACGAGGTGGAGGCGGCGGATCTGCTCGGCGGAGCCGCGGAGGGTCGTGAGCCGCTCGAACTTCCGGCGCTGCTGGGCCGGTTGGGGCCGGGTGAGGTGGTGGTGACACTCGGGGCCCGGGGTGCGGTGCACGGCGGGGCGGACGGGGGCGGTGTCCATGTCCCGGCCTTCGCGGTGGAGGCGGTGGACGCGGTCGGGGCGGGCGACGCGTTCTGCGCTGCGCTCGCGGTGGCCCGGGCCGAGGGCACGGGCGAGGGCGGGGCCGAGGGTGGAGGTGGGGGCGGGCTCGGTGCGGCGGTCCGGTGGGCCTCCGCCGTCGGGGCGCTGGCCACCACCGGGCGGGGCGCGCAGGGGGCGCTGCCGAGCCGGGCCGAGGTGGAGGCCTTCCTGGGCGGCCGTACCGGAACGGCGTCCTGACGGGGAGCCAGGGCCGGAGGCGGCTTGATCGGTGTCGGGCGGGATGGCTAGCCTGCGGGCATGGCCGAGAGCACCGAGCAGGACCAGCAGACCCCGGGCCGTTCCGGCCCGTCCGCCACCGTGGAGGTCGAGGCGTACCAGGTCGGCCGGGTGCGGACCGAGTACGCCCCCGACCACGACGGGGATCCCGACCCCGGGGAGATCGTCTGGACCTGGGTGCCCTACGAGGAGCGGGACGGCCGGGGCAAGGACCGCCCCGTGCTGGTGGTGGCCCGGGAGGCGGGTGGCACGCTGCTGGCGGTGATGCTCTCCAGCAAGGGCCACGACCGGGACGCCGACTGGGTGCCGATCGGGGCCGGCCCGTGGGACCGTTCGGGGCGGGAGTCGTGGGTGGCGCTGGAGCGGGTGATGCGGGTGCACGACGCCGGGATGCGGCGGGAGGCCTGCGCGCTGGACCGGGCCCGGTTCGACCTGGTGGTGGAGGCGCTGCGGCGGCGCTACCGCTGGAGCTGACGGCGGATAATGGCCTGGTCGCGGGGCCCGTGGGCGGTGCCGGACGGGTGAGCGAGCGGGCAGGAGCGGGCGGATGGGTCTGACGGCGGGTCAGCGGGTGCGGCTGGTGGCGGACCTCGGGATCGGGGAGGCGGTGGCCGGGGAGGAGCTCGTCGGCTTCCTCTCGCTCGGCGCCGGGGCCGAGGGCACGGTCGAACGGGTGGACGGCGAGCTGCCGGAGCCCGAGGAGGTCCGCGAGTACCGGCGCCTGAAGGACCTCTTCGACGACTACGGCCACACCATGCCCGAGGAGAGCCGCAAGCGCCTGGAGGCCCAACTCGCCACCCTCGAACCGGAGTGGACGACCCACCAGACCCACGGCCCGCTGGTCACGGCCCGCATCCGCTTCGACAACGGCCTGGTCCTGGACGCCGCCCCCGAGTCCGTCCTCGCCCCGGCCCCGTGAGCGGCCTCCCGAACGACTGATGGGAAAGTTTCCTAACTAGGGCTATTGACTGGTGGTTGTCACGTCGGGATGCTGAACTCCGCGTCGCCGGTGGCCACCTGTGTCCGCACGTTCTGCCTCCCCCTTCGGTCAGAGAATCGAGTAGACGTGCAACGAATCAAGCGTGCCCTGATGGCAGCGTCCCTGGCGCTGACCGCTCCGCTGCTGGTCCCGACCGCCGCGACGGCCGCGGCTCCGGCCGGTCTGGCTGCGGCGCCGTACGAGTACCTGGGCTGGGGCAGCCCGCAGAAGCCGACCGATGTCATGGCGGCCACCGGGGTGAAGTGGTTCACCCTCGCGTTCATCCTGTCCGACGGGGGGTGCAATCCGAAGTGGGACGGGAGCCGGGCGCTGAAGGGCGGTTCGGACGAGGCCGCGATCAAGTCGATCCGGGCGGCCGGCGGGGACGTGGTGGTCTCGGTCGGCGGGTGGAGCGGGAACAAGCTGGGTGAGAAGTGCTCCAGCGCGTCGGCGCTGGCCGGGGCGTACCAGAAGGTCATCGACGCCTACCAGTTGAAGGCCTTCGACATCGACATCGAGGACACCGAGTTCTCCAACGCGACGGTCCGTCAGCGGGTGGTCGACGCCCTGAAGATCGTCAAGACCAGGAACCCCGGGCTGGTCACCTACGTGACCATGGGCACCACGCCGAGCGGCCCCGACGCCACCGGCAAGGACCTGATCAAGCGGGGTGCGGCGGCCGGGCTGGCGAACGACGGCTGGATCATCATGCCGTTCGACTTCGGCGGACACAGCGGGACCATGGGCCAGGCCACCGTCAGTGCGCTGGAGGGGCTGAAGGCGACCGTGAAGAGCGCCTACGGCTACAGCGACGACGCGGCCTACCGGCACATCGGGGTGTCGTCGATGAACGGCATCACCGACGAGCCGGGCGAGACCGTCACGCTGGCCGACTTCAAGACCATCCTGGCCTACGCCCAGCAGCACCACCTGGCGCGCTTCGCCTTCTGGTCCGTCAACCGCGACCGCGCCTGCGGCTCCGGGACGGACGCCGACGCCTGCAGCGGGATCGCGCAGTCGCCGTACGCGTTCACCAAGATCGTTGTCCAGTACAAGGGTTGAGGAGAGACCGATGAGTGACATCCGCAGAACGTCCGCCCTCGGCCTGGCCGCGGCCGGCCTGGTGGCCGGGATCGTCGCGGTGCCGGGCACCGCCTCGGCCGCCGCCACCCGCTACGAGGCCGAGGGCGCCGCGCTCTCGCAGGGCGTGGTGGAGGCCAACCACGCCAACTACTCCGGCACCGGGTTCGTCAACGGCGACAACGTGTCCGGCAGTTGGGTCGAGTTCACGGTGAACGCGGCCACCGCCGGCAGCGCGAACCTGACGGTGCGGTACTCCAACGGCACCACCACCGCCCGCCCGGCCGACGTGGCGGTGAACGGCACCGTGGTCTCGGCCGCCCGGGCCTTCAACTCGACCACCAACTGGGACACCTGGGCGAACTCCACGCTCTCGGTGCAGCTCACCGCCGGGGCCAACAAGGTCCGGCTCACCGCCACCAGCGCCAACGGCCTGGCCAACCTGGACTACCTGGAGGCCGACCAGCAGTCCACCCCGCCCGGCGGCGGTGGCCCGGCCGTCCCGTTCGGCAGCCACCAGTTCGCCTACGCGGCGGGGACGTTGAAGCCCAGCGGGGCGCAGGGGACGCTGGACCAGCAGGTGGTGGACAAGTACAACGCCTGGAAGTCGGCGTTCCTGAAGCAGAACTGCGGCAACGGCTGGTACCAGGTGATCTCGCCGGACGCCGACCACCCGTACGTGGCCGAGGGCCAGGGCTACGGCCTGGTGGTCACGGCGCTGATGGCGGGCGCCGACCCGAACGCGAAGACCGCCTTCGACGGCCTGCTGAAGTTCGTGCTGGCGCACCCCTCGGTGAACAACAAGAACCTGCTGGCGGCCGAACAGGACGTCAACTGCAAGTCCGTGAACGGCTCGGACTCGGCCACCGACGGGGACATGGACGTCGCCTACGGCCTGCTGCTCGCCGACAAGCAGTGGGGCAGCACCGGGACGTACAACTACAAGGACCTGGCGGTCAAGCACATCAACGCCATCAAGGCGAGCGAGGTGAACCCCACCACCAAGCTGCTGCTGCTCGGCGACTGGTCGGACTCGGGTGACCAGTACTACTACGTCTCGCGCTCCTCGGACTGGATGATCGACCACTTCCGGGCCTTCAAGAAGGCCACCGGGGACGCCGGTTGGGACACCATCAGGACCGCGCACCAGAACCTGATCACCTCCCAGCAGAGCAAGTACGCCGCCTCCACCGGCCTGCTGGCCGACTTCGTGGTGAACACCGACTCCACCCCCAAGCCGGCCGCCGGCGAGGTGCTGGAGAGCCCCAACGACGGTGACTTCGGCTGGAACGCCTGCCGCGACCCGTGGCGGATCGGGGCGGACGCCGTCACCAGCGGCGACTCGGCCTCGCTCGCCTCGGCGCGGAAGATGAACAGCTGGATCAAGTCCAAGACCGGCGGCAACGCCAACTCGATCGTCAGCGGCTACAAGTTGAACGGCACCGCCTTCGACTCCGGCAACGACATGGCCTTCACCGCCCCGTTCGCGGTCGCGGCGATGACCGACCCCGGTTCGCAGGCCTGGCTGGACGCGCTCTGGGCCAAGATGGTCGCCACCCAGATCACCCCGTCGGTCTACTACGGCGGCAGCGTGCAGCTCCAGACGATGATCGTCGCCTCCGGCAACTACTGGACGCCGTAAGCGATCCCGGACGACGGAAGGCCGGGGACGCAGCGAGCGCCCCGGCCTTCCGGCTCGTCCTGACGTCCTGAGGGGAGTGGCCGGGACGGGTCAGAGGTCCACGTCCAGGCTGGTGGGGCGGGGGCGGACCAGGGACCAGACCGAGGGGCTGAGGTCGCGCTCGTCGCGGATGTGGCCGTACATCATGCCGAGGTCCTTCTCGGTCTCCGGGCCGAGCTCCACCCGGTAGTCGCCCGGGGCGAGGTCCGGGAACTCGGCGCGGACCAGGCCGTGGCCGAGCATGCCGGTCTCGAACTCGAACTCGCTGACGCCGATCCAGCCCGGCACGCCCGCGGCCCGCAGCCGCAGCGAGCCGGTGACGGTGGCCTCCGGGTCGCCGTGGTACTCCCACGGGGACCAGTACTGGGCGACCACGTGCCAGGTGGCGACCAGGCCGGGACGGCCGTTGTCGAAGACGGCGCGTGCCACCACGAGCCGGTGCCGGAGGCGGGACCAGCCGCTCCGCCCCTCGTCGGTGAACTGGTCGGCCTCGAGGGCGGAGTCGATCCGGACGACGCTGGGAGCAGCGTGGTGACCGGTGCCGGGTGGGACGGACACGGGTACCTGCTTCGGGTGGGGTGCGGGGCGGAGGTCGTGCAATTCGCGTGCAGGTTAACAGGGTTCGCACACGCTCACGGCCGGTTCGCTCGGGGCGAACCGGCCGTGATGATCTGTCACCTCTCCCGTCACTCAGCCCTCACCAGCGGCGTGCGGCGTACCGGACGGCGAGGCCGAGCAGGAGCAGGGCGAGCGAGCCGGCCGCCCACGGGCCGGGGGCGCTGCCGGTGACCGGAAGCGGCGGCGGCGGAGGGGGCGGCGGCTCGGTGGCGTCGAAGCGGTTGGTGACCTCCAGGGTGGCCGCGGCCGTGGTCAGGAGCAGGGCCCGGTCGGCGGAGTCGTGCTCGACGGTGACCTCGGCGGCCCCGGCCCGGTCGGGCTCGGCGAGCCAGCAGCGGGCTCCGGCCGGCAGCGGGTCGGCCAGGTCGTCCACCGGGCGGACGGCACCGGGGCGGAGCTGGTAGCGCCGCCGGTCCAGCAGGACGACCGGGGTGGTGCCGGGCGCGGTGGTCAGGGTGCAGCTGAGCTCGACGGTGAACTCCCGCTCGGCCACGGCCGCCGCCCCGGTCCCGGTGGTCCGCTTGAGCAGGGCCAGCGCGGCCGGACGGTAGTCGTTGACGGCGGTGACGGTCAGGTCGGGGGCCTCGGCGGTGACCACGGCCGCGTGGAGTTCGTCGGGGTGGGAGACCGTCACCGTCTCGGCGCCGGAGGCCGGTTCACCGGCCCAGCAGCGGGTGCCGGTGAGCAGCAGCTCCGGCAGGGTGACGGGCCGTCCGGCCCGCACGGTCACGGTGCGGTCGAGCACCGGCTTGCCGTCACGGCGGCAGATCACGTGCAGCTGGAACTCGGCCTCCCGCAGGTAGCCGGCCCCGGCCAGCGGCCCGGTCAGCTCCTTGGCGAGGGTGAGCCGCCCGGCGTGGAAGGTGTTGCTGAGCTCGGCGGTGGCCAGGTCGGTGAGGCCCTCCTTGACCTCGACCCGGCGGACCGGCTCGGCGGGAACGTCCGCCCCGCCGGCGGCGGTCTCGGTGACGGTGCACAGCGCGCCGACCGGGAGGCCGTCCAGACGCTCCGTCAGGTGGCCGGGCCCGGTGAGCTCCAGCTCACGGGTGAGCACGGCGGCCCGGCCGTTGAAGTCGCAGACCACCCGGAACCGGAACGGCCCGGTGGCCAGGGCACTCCCTGCGCCGGTCAGCTTCTTGGTGACCTGGAGCGAGCCGACCGCGAACTCGTTGGTGACGATCACGGTGGCGGTCTCGCCCCGGGTGTCGACCGCGTCGGGGCCTGGGGTGGGGGAGAAGACGTCCACCCGGGTGGAGTCCACCAGTTGGTAGTGGACCCGGGTGGCGCCGCCGTCGTCGGTCTCCTCCACCCGGCAGAGGCTGCCCTCGGGAAGGTCGGTGATGGCCTGGGAACCGTCCCCGTCGAAGACCAGCTGCTGCGGGAAGCCGGGCAGCCGGGTGCCGTTGAAGGAGCAGTCCGCGTTGATCTTGAACGGGCCCCGGCCGACCGTCTCGGCGGCCTCGCCGGTGATCCGCTTGGCGATGACCAGGTCCTTGCGCGGGTAGCGGTTGGCGATCTCCTCCTGCTGCCACTGCGCCGCGTCGGTGGCCCGGGTGATGGTGACCACGACGGCGTTGGCCTCGCCCCGGTGGTCGGTCTGCGCCCCGGCCGACTCGGTCTCCCAGAACCGGCAGACCGCGCCGACCGGCACCCCGCCCAGCCCGAACGGCTTGTCGGGGCTGAACTCGGTCTCGCCGGAGCGGACTTCGACACTCTCCCCGCCGGCCGTGGTGAGCAGGCAGGAGTAGGCCAGCCGGAACGGTCCGACCGGTACGCCGGCCGGCGGGTCGACGACGTCCTTGAGGATCCGGACGTTGCCGAAGACCAGGCCGATCCCGGCCTTCGGGGGCTCGGTCACCGGCAGCCGGGTGGTGGTGCCGCCGACCCTGACGGTCTCGGTGTGGGCGAAGGAGTTCCAGGCCACCGAGGCGTAGCCGGGCACGGTCAGGTCGGCCGGGGCCCGGAACGGCAGGGTGAAGGTGACGGCGCTGCCGGGGGCCAGGCCGACCGGGAACGCCACCTCGGTCTCGAAGGCGGTCGCGTGGGTGGTGTCCGCGCCCCACATCGCGGCCGCGCAGGCGCGCTTGGGCGTCTCGACCTTGCGGCCGCACGGGTTCTCGGTGCCGGTGTAGGTGACGGTCGCCGTGCCCGCGCCGTCGTAGCGGACCGGGCCGGTCAGGGTCG
Organism: Kitasatospora sp. NPDC088742; assembly: GCF_055584905.1. Classification (NCBI taxonomy): domain Bacteria; kingdom Bacillati; phylum Actinomycetota; class Actinomycetes; order Kitasatosporales; family Streptomycetaceae; genus Kitasatospora; species Kitasatospora sp. NPDC088742. Next base: position 503,258 of record NZ_JBVJLD010000001.1, read on the forward strand.
GCACGGTGTCCCACTCGGTGCCGCGCTGCTCGTCGCCGAGCAGCACCCCGGTGTCCTTCGGCGCCGGGAAGACGTCCAGCAGCTGGAGCGAACGGGCCGGTTCGGTCCCGGTGTTCTCGATCCGGATCAGGAAGGAGAAGTCCTGGCCGGGCCGGGTCAGCGCGACGCACGGGTAGCGGGTGTACACCGTGCCGTTGGCCGTCAGCTCGGGGCAGCGCGGGTCGCCGGCCGGGACGGGCTTGCCGGTGTTGGCGTCCTGGTAGCCCAGCGAGCGGTCCCCGGTGACCCACTTGGCGGCGTCGAAGGAGACGCCGGAGCGGGAGGTGACCTGGGCCGAGGAGGTGCAGAAGGTGCCGGGGCCGTACCGGGGGTCGTCGGTGACGGTGCCGAGCCGGGGGGAGGACTGGTCGCAGTTGACCTTGGATACCGTCTCCGAACCGGCGCCGAAGACGTTGGTGATGGTGGTCCCGGCCGCGACCCCGCCGTTCAGCTTGACCTGGTAGCCGAGCACCACCTCGCTGCCCGGGTAGAAGGTCCAACCGGGGAAGCGCCAGCGCAGCTTGGTGATCCGGCCGCCCGCGTCCCGCTCGGGTTCGAACCGGACCTCGGCGGGGCCGGCCCCGCCCGGCGGCACCGTCACCTTCACGGTGTACGGGCGGCCCTGGTCGCCCTGGAAGGCGTCGTCGAACCGCAGGCCGCTGGGGACTTCGTCCACCACCACCAGGTCGGGCACCGGCGCGGTGCCGGTGTTCCTGACGTGCAGGTTGAACGGGGCGACCGAGCCGGGGCTGAGCACGGTGGTGGCCGGCTCCTTCTCCACCCGGATCAGGTTGCTGCCCTCGCGCACGCTGAGCGAGGCGGAGGAGTCCGGCACCGGGAAGGTGCCACCGTCGGGCTGCAGCCGGCTCTCGCCGGCCGCGCTCGCGGTGTCCTCCAGCAGGTCCGGGATCGGGGTGCCCGGCGCGGAGCGCAGGCCCTCGCGCGGACGGACTGTCAGGCAGACGCTGCTGCCGGGGCAGTCCTGGTAGTTCGGCGCGGAGGTGGCGGGCAGGATGCCGTAGCCGCCCTGGGAGTTGGTGAAGGTGACCCGGACGCCCTGGATGCCGGCGGGGTCGACGCCGGCCGGGAAGCCGGGCTTGGTGGAGGAGGTCGGGGTGCCGGTGACGAAGACCGGGGGATTGCTGCGGCAGCCGGTGGTGCAGACGTCCACCTGGACCCGGTCGGCGCCGTTGGGGAAGGTGATCCCGGCCAGGGCGGTCACCGTGACGGCGTCGAAGAAGTCCGGGTCGGTGTCGGTGACGACCAGTCGCTTCAGGCCCAGGTTCCCGGTGTTGACGGTGGTGAGCCGGAGCGTGACGTCCTGCGGGGCGACGCCGGTGACCGGGCGCAGCACGGTGCTGGGGGCCAGCGTCTTCTGCAGCGAGGCGGCGGCCTTCGCGGGCTTCACCTCGACGCCGGGGGAGCAGCTCGGGTCGCCCTCGGGTCTGCCATCGACGCTGACGGCGGCGCAGTTGTCGATCCGCCCGGAGGTCACCCCCGGCCGGAGCCGGACGGTGACGGTGGCCCGCATGAAGCCCTGTGGCGGGATGCCGTCCGGCTCGGCGATCCGGACGCCCTTGGCCCGGGACAGCAGCGCGCTGTCCGGCGGGACGTAGGCCACCCAGGAGTTGACGGACGAGTCCCAGAGCTCGACGCCGATGTGCAGGGTGCGCGGGCTGCCGTCGGTGGAGACGCCGACGATCTCCAACTGGTCGAAGGGGTTGCCCGGGGCGGTGGGGTCGGCCGGGTCGGTGACCCGCACGTTCGGGCGGGTGACGTTGCCGCTGTTGGTGTAGCCGAGGCTGAAGGTGAGGTCCTGGCCGGGCGGCACCTCGGTCCAGGAGGAGGACTTGAAGCCGTTGCCGTCGGGGTTGCGCTCCTGCACCTTGAGGACGGCGCAGTCGGTGACGGCGGCCGAGCCCGAGCCGTTGGCAGGGTTGGCGGCGGAGGCGTCGGCGCAGTCCTGCACGCCGTCGCGGGTGTCCTCGGAGGTCACCTTGGAGTTGAGGGTGCCGTTGACCGACAGTTTGCCGACCGCGCCGGGCTGGATGGTGCCCTTGCCGCCCTGCTCGCCCTTGTAGGTGATGGAGATCCGCTTCGGCGGGCTGCCGGCCGGGCAGCCGGTGGAGGTCCGCACCTGGGAGGCGGGCGGGTTGGTGAGGGCGACCGGCGCCGGGGTGGAGCCGTCCCGGCAGGTGACCGTCAGGGTCGCGGTGGTGGCGCCGGGCGGGAAGTCGACCTTCAGCTTGGCGGCGTCGAACTTGTCGAACTCGCCGACCGCGCCCGCCGAGTCCGAGGGTTCGGTGATGGTGAGCTCGGAGACGGCGAACGGCGAGGTGTTCTTGGCGTTCAACTGGGCGGTGACGCCGGAGTTCTCGCCGCGGACGGCGGTGCCGTTCTGGGTGAAGTCCCCCCGGTTGTCGGGGAAGAACCGCTTGTCGAGGTCGACGGTGGCGATGTTCGGCAGGATGTCGTGGTCCGAGCAGGCCGGCAGGCCGATCACGGTGAACCGACTGCCCGCGTCCTTGACGGCGGAGTCGGCGCAGTTGTGCACGGTCTGGCGGGCGGCCGGGCTGATCTGGGCACCGCTGGTGCGCTCGGTGCGGCGCAGCTTGACCTGCATCGGCACGGTGGCGCCGGTGGCGTCGTAGGGGAGGGTGGCGCCGGTGGAGTTGGTGAACTCGTACCGCACGCCGGTGACCTGACCGGCCGTCACCCCGGCGGGCAGGGTGAGGTCGGGGCCGGGGGCGGCGGTGCCGCGCACCCACTCGTTCTCCGCGCAGCGGCTGCCGGGCGGCTTGGTGCACACCAGCACGGTGACCCGGTCCGCCCCGTCGGGCATCCGGCCGACCGGGCCGAGCGAGACCAGGTCGAAGTTCTCGTACAGCGCGGCGGTGTCGTCCTGGACGTCGAGGCGGCTGATCCCGTCGGGGGTGGCCGAGGTGTTGGCCGCGCCCAGGGTGACGGTCGAGATGCCGTCGCCCTGCGCCACGTCCGAGGTGGGCTGCCAGGTCTTGGTGGCCTTGGCGTCCAGCAGCTTCGGGACGGTGACGGTCTGGGTGACGCTGCCGATCACCTCGGTGGCGTTGTCCGCCCTCGCGGTGGCGGTGTTGGTGACGGTGTCGCCGTCCTCCAGCGGCCCGGTGGCGGGGACCTTCATCCCGACCGACACGTCCGCGGTGGTCCCGGCCGGGAGGCCGACCGATCCGGCCGGGTTGGGCGGGGAGGCGAGCGGGCTCCTGAAGTCGATCCGGAGCTTGCGGGTGGCCGGGTCGTAGGTCACCTGCTGGGTGGGGGTGGAGGGCGGGAGCGCGGTCATGTCGAACTCGGGCGGGAGCACGTCCTCCAGGTGCGCGTTGACGCAGGAGACCGAGAGGGAGGAGCAGGAGAGCGTCAGCTTGTACGAGAACGCCGACCCGGGGACGAGCGGGTCCGGAGCGCCCTCCACCGCCTTGGTCAGCGTCATCACCGGCCCCGCCGCGTGGGCCGGCGGCGCGCCGACGAGCGCGGCCGCCAGGCCGAGCACCAGGGCGGCGGCTGCCGGCCCGCGCAGCGGCCGGGTGGCCGAGCGCCCGAAGTCCAACCCGACCATGCGCATCCTGTCGTCCGACGTCATCATGGGCCTGAATGATCGTCAGACTAGGCAGCGGTCCGCTTCGCCCTCCGGGGCGACGCGCCCGGCTTCGCCCGGATGGCGCAGATCGGAGGGCGCAGGTCGGAGGGCGCAGGTCGGGGGCGGACAGGCGCTACGGGCGGTCGAGGCGGTAGACGTAGTGCAGGCGGTCGTCGGCGGGGTTGTCGGGCTCCAGGTCGGCCTCGACGTAGCGGTGGAAGCCGGCCTTCTCCAGGGCCCGCCAGGAGGCGCGGTTGGCGGCGTGCACCGGGATGACCAGGGCGGTCGCGGTCGGGTGGTCGGCCCAGGTCGCGGCGGTGAGGGCCCGCAGGATGCGGGTGCCGAGGCCCCGGCCGGTCAGGCCGGGGTCGCCGATCAGGTAGTCGAGGGTCATGCCGCGCTCGGGGATCTCGGCCTGGGCGGCCAACTCGCCCAGGTACTGCGGGTAGTCGGCGATCCAGCAGCGCTGCACCAGGGCGACCGGCCGGCCGTCGACGGCCACCAGCAGGTCCTCGGACGGCTCCTCGCCCCGGGTGGCCGGCCCGAAGTCGCGTTCGACCGCCTCGGGTGAGGTCTCGTGGTTCCACCAGCGGGCGACGTGCGGCTGCGCCAGCCACTCGGAGAGCAGGGGGAAGTCGGCGGCGGTCAGCCTGCGCCAGGTGATGGTCATCGGGCCGTTGTCCCACACCGGCGGCCGCCGTGCCAAGTCGTTTGATCGGAGGGGGAGTTCAGGAGGGATCGTTGCCCAGCCAGACCGCGCCCCGGGTGAATCCGCCGCGCTCCCGCGCCTTCGCGGCCCGCAGCCGCTCCAGCTCGGCCGGTGTGAGACCCCGGGCGGCGGCCAGCGCGTGCAGCACCTCCAGGACGTCGGCGAGCTCCTCGGGCTCGCCGGACTCGATGAACTCCTCGGTCTCCTCGCGGAGTTTGGCGCAGAGCAGCTCGTGGAGCTCACCACCGGCGGCGGTGCGCAGCCGGGGGGTCAGCCCGGCCGCGGTGATGATGCCGGGGACGAGGTCGCGGACGAGCTTGTCTTCAGGAGTCACGCCGCGGATGCTACCGAACGCCCGCGCCGTCGGCGGCGGGCAGCTGAGGGGCGGTCACCTGCGGGGCGGGGAACCGGGCGGCCCAGAGTCTGACGCGGTGGGCCGAGGTGAAGGGCTCGGGGGTGCCGGCCAGGCAGCCGGTGCCGAGGCGGCGGATCCAGTCGGAGTGCAAGGTGTCCCAGGCGCCCCAGAGTTGGGGGCCGTCGCCCACGCGGGGGAGCGGGCGGGGTTCGTAGCGGTCAGGCATCGGGGATCATCCGCCAGGGGAGTGAGGTGACGTGTTGGAAGGTGCGGTGTTCGGGGTGGGTGGTGAGGTGGGTGAAGGCCGCGCCCCGGGCGTCCTCGAAGTGGGTGGAGGGCAGGGTGTTCCAGCCGCACGGGGTGCCCTCCTCGTTCTCGCTGGCGCACTGGAAGAGGTGGAGGGAGGGCAGTGCGTCGGGTTCGTTGTCGGGAGCAAAGGTCCACTGGGGCACGGGCGTTCGGTCCTTCGGTGCGCGGCGGGTCAGCCGGGTGGCGGGCGGGTGGACGGGGAATCCGCCCGGAGGTGTTCGGTGCCGGCGGGCGTCCGGATGGCCCGGGCGGCTCCCTCGCCGTTCGGGCTCGCCTCCTCGATCTCGGCCCAGACCGACGGGATGTCCCCGTCGCCCGGGTCGGTGGTGCCGTACCGGGTGACGTCGGCGCCGTTGAGGACGGCCAGCAGGCCTGGCCACCGTTCGGGCGGGACGTCGGGCAGCGGCACGGAGAGCCGGACCTGGCCGCCGTTGCGGGTGGTCTCGGGCGCCAGGCCGGTGACCTCCTCGATCGCAGCCCGGAGCTCGGACACGCGCGCGCTGTGCACCCGTCCCCCTCTATGCGTAGGGCTCAACTATATGCATAGAGTAAGGGAGGCTGGATACTCTGTCACCAACCTGCGACAACTGGGAGGACGCGCCCCATGAGTGACGAGCCATCCCCGTACCTCCACGTGGCGGACCGCCTCCGCGAACGCATCGTCGGAGGAGAGTTCGGCTCGGGTGACAGGCTCCCGTCCCTCACGCAGCTGGTCGGCGACTACGGCTACAGCATCAGCGTCGGCCAGAAGGCGTACGGCCTGCTGGAGCAGGAGGGGCTGGTGGTCGCGCAGCACGGGCGCGGCTACTTCGTCAGCTCGCAGGACGCGCCCGCGCTGCTGATCCGCCGTCAGGGCGACGGCGTCACCGGGTCCTGGCGCTCGGAGTCCGCGACGGCCCGGGCCACGGAGGCCGTCGCGGCCCGTCTGGAGATCGCGGCCGGCGACCCGGTCATGCACACCAGGTACGTCCACCTGGTCGACGGGGCGCCCTCGTACCTGATGGAGAGCTGGGAGCCGATGGCCGTCACCGGCGGCACGCTGATCGTGCTCCCCGAGGCCGGGCCGTACGGCGGCATCGGCGTGGTCGCCCGGATGGCCGCCATCGACATCCAGGCCGCCCCGCCGGTCGAGCGCGTCACCGCCCGCACCCTCACCCGCGCCGAGGCCCAGTCCCTCGCCACCACCCCGGGCGGCCCCGTGCTCGCGATCGAACGCACCCACCACGACGCCGCCACCGGCCGCCCGGTCGAGACCGCCGACCTCGTCCTCCCGGGCGACCGCTGGTCCACCGAATACGGCACCCGCCCGCCCCGCCGCTGCGGCTGATCCGTCATCCGGCGTCGGAACGGCGAGCGCCGCCTTTGCAAGGCGGATGCAGGCGGTTCGAGACCGTCTGCGCCCACTCCCAACATGCAAGCCGGAGAGCCCGTAACAGGATCTTGTGGTTGTGGGTTGGTGGGCCGTGTCCGGTGTGACGATTCGTCCGTTGGCGGCGTGTGAGTGCACCGTGGATGGTCGACGACGAGTTGCGGGCGCTGATCGAGCCGGTCCTGCCACCGTGGCCGGAACGGTTCAGACCACGCCGTAGGTGGCCAACCGTGAGTTCACCGTCGGCGGCTGCTACTTCAACAACGACCACAGCAAGATCGTCAACCAGCTCAAGGGGAAGGTCTCCGACGTCCGCAGCTACCCCTTCCAGCTGACCAGCCAGCAGATCGCCGGGCTCTACAACGTGCCCAAGCAGGCGCTGGTCAACACCGCCGCCAACAAGTGCCTGGACGACAGCGAGGCCAACACCAGCAACGGCAACAAGATCCAGATCTGGGACTGCAACGGCTCCCCGGCCCAGCAGTTCACCCTGGGCGCCAACAGCAGTCTGCGCTGGACGCCCAACGGCACCGACCCCGGCCTGTGCGTCGACGACCCGAACGGCAGCACCACCTCGGGAACACAGCTGCAGCTGTTCACCTGCAACGCCACCGACCCGCAACGCTGGACCCTCAAGTAGTCGGGCCGCTGCTGCGGCGGTGATGGGGTGCTCGTCGAGTATCTCGGGCAGGCGGTCCGGAGGAGGGCGACAGGTTCTGTCGCCCTCCTCCGGGTTGTTGACGGTCGGTCACCAGCGGTACCAGCGGCCGCGGGAGCCGGAGGGGTTGGAGCCGCGGGCCAGGAAGCCGAGCAGCCAGATCACCAGGACGACCAAGGCCACCCACCAGAGGACCTTGAGGGCGAAGCCGGCGCCGAACAGGACCAGCACCAGGAGCAGGACGAGCAGCAGGGGGACCACGGTCGGGCACCTCCGTCGATGAGGAAGGACGCGGGCAGGGGCGGGAGCGGGGTCAGATGACGGGGCCGCCGCCGAAGGGGCCGTAGTAGTGGGTGTACTGGCTGCGGTAGTCGAAGCCCTCGGGGGCCTGCGGGACGTACTCGGGGCCGTGCTTGATCTCGTCCTTGGTGCGGTTCACCCGGATGCGCTCCTCCTCGTGGTCGACGAGCAGCACGGTGCCGGCCGGGAGCAGGACGTGCTTGCCGAAGATCCAGGGGCCGGTGTCGACCACCAGGTGGCTGGAGTCGACCTCCTCGGAGAGCTTGTCGACCTTGCCGATGTGGCCGTCGGTGGCGTCCACCGCGTAGCCGGTCAGATCGGCACCCGAGACGAGGCCGGAGGTCTCGCTGAACCGCCAGAGGCCGGTGTCGTCGTCGCTCATGGGGCTGTCTCCTCTCGTGTCCGCGTCACGGTCCGTCCCCGTGACGCTCTGCGGCCGCGCCTACCCGGCATCCGGCGGCTCACTCCCGGAGTGTGACGGCGATCACCCGCCGATGGGCAAACCCGTTCGGCTTCCCGGAACGTGTGTTGCTGGTGAGAACAGTGCGACCACTGACGATGTGGGAGAAGGATGCGGAAGAAGACTGTGCGAATCCGACCGGACTTCCCACGGCGGGGGCGGCGCGGGGTGCGCCGCTGGTTACCGTCCTGGCGGCAGCTGCTCGTGACGGCGCTGCTCGGCACCGCCGCGCTGGGCGCCGCCGCCTGCTGGCGCTACGCGGTGACCGAGATACCCACGGACCTCAACTCCTTCGCCACCCAGCAGAACAACGTCTACTTCTGGGCGGACGGCACCGAGATGGCCCGCACCGGGCTGGTGAACCGTCAGGAGGTGCCGCTGGAGAGCGTTCCGGAGTCGGTCCGCTGGGCGGTGCTCTCGGCCGAGAACGCCTCCTTCTACGAGGACCCGGGGATCTCGGTGAAGGGGATCGGGCGGGCGGTGCTCACGCTGGTGACGGGCGGGGACACCCAGGGCGGCTCGACCGTCACCCAGCAGTACGTGAAGAACATCTACCTGAACCAGGACCAGAACCTGACCCGCAAGGTGGACGAGGCCTTCATCGCGGTGAAGCTCGACCGGAAGCTGAGCAAGGACGAGATCCTGGCCGGCTACCTCAACACCAGCTGGTTCGGCAGGGGCAGTTACGGCATCGAGCGGGCCGCGCTGGCCTACTACGGCAAGCACGCCTCCGAACTCGGGCCCAGCGAAGGCGCCTTCCTGGCGGCGGCGTTGAAGGGGGCCGGGCTCTACGACCCGGTGCTCGGCCCGGAGAACCGCAAGCGGGCCGTCGAGCGCTGGTCCTGGACGCTGGACCGGATGGTGGAGACGGGGCACCTGTCGACGGAGGAGCGGGCGCGGTACACCGAGTTCCCGGAGCCGAAGGAGCGTCAGCCGCAGACCGGGCTGAGCGGCCAGACCGGCTACCTGGTGGAGCTGGCGCGCTCCTACGTGGAGGCCAACGGCGGTCCGACGGCGGCCCAGCTCGACCTCGGGGGCTACCAGATCCACACCACCTTCGAGCGGGAGCGGACGGCAGCGCTGGCCCGGTCGGTCGAGGAGCAGGGCAAGCGGCTGGACCCGGCGCACCGCCCCGCCGACGTCAACGTCCGGGTGGGCGCCGCCAGCGTGGCCAAGGACGGCCGGATCCTGGCGCTGTACGGCGGGCCGGACTACCTCAAGCAGGGGTTCAACAACGCCAACACCTCGAACGTGCCCGCCGGTTCGGTCTTCGGGCCGATCGTGTACGCGGCCGGGCTGGACCACGGCGTCCAGCGCAAGCGCGGCGCCGCCCGGACGCCCGTCACCCCCGGCACGCCGTACGACGGCGACGACGGCATCAACGTGATGACGCCCGAGGGGCCGTACTGGGGCCGCAACGGCAAGATCGTGACCGCCGTCAACGACGGGCGCCGCTCCTACGGCACCATCGCGCTGCGCACCGCCGTCGAACAGTCCGTCAACGGCCCGATGGCCCAACTCGGGCTGGACGTCGGCCTGGACCTGGTCCGGCGGACGGCGCTGGACCTCGGGATGCTGCCCGCCAGCCTGGGCGAGGCGGTGCCCGCCTTCGCGCTCGGCAACTCCCGGCCGAGCGCGATCCGGACCGCCGGCGCGTACACCGCCTTCGCCGAGCAGGGACAGCGGACGGACCCGTACTCGGTCACCGCCGTGACCCGGGGCGGGGAGCCGGTGAAGCTCCGACTGCCCGCCTCCGCAAGGGTGTTGAGGCCGGAGGTGGCGCGCGAGGTGGACGAGGCGCTGAAGGGGGCGGTGCGGGAGGGCACGGCGGGCGCGGCGCGGGCCGCCGGGCCGCAGGTGGCGGGGAAGACCGGCACCACGCAGGACCGGACGGCGGGCTGGTTCGTCGGCTACACGGGCGGGGTCTCGACGGCCGTGACGGTGTTCCGGATGGATCCGAAGACGATGCAGCTCTCCGGGCTGGAGGGGCTGGCCGGGGCGGAGCCGAACACCCCGGACTGGAGCTACCCGGCGGCGGTCTGGGCCGGCTACGCGACCGGATGAGCAGGGCCGGCGGGCCGGTTCAGTGGTGAACCGGCCCGCCGGGCCCGCTACTTGACGAGGGTGGACCAGTCCGGGGCCTGCGCCGGGTCCAGCCCGCGCAGCTGCTCCAGGACCTTCGGGTCCTGGGCGTCCAGCCAGTCGGCCAGCTGGCGGAAGGAGACGCAGCGCACGCCCTCGCGGCGGCAGACGGACTTCACCACGTCCTCGACGGCCTGCATGTAGATGCCGCCGTTCCAGGTCTCGAAGTGGTTGCCGATGAACATCGGTGCCCGGCTGCCGTTGTAGACCCGTTCGAAGCCGTTGAGGTAGCCCTCGCGGGTCTCCTTCAGCCAGGTGGGGTACTTGCGCGGGTCGCCCTCGGTGGTGTCGCCGGACTGGTTGGCCAGGAAGTTGAAGTCCATCGAGAGCACCTGGGTGGCGCGCCCGGGGTAGGGCAGCAGCTGCAGCGGGAAGTTCCAGATGCCCTCCTTCCTGACCGGCCAGACCTGGAACTCCCCGGTGGAGCTGGCGTCGTAGCGCCAGCCGTAGTTCTTGGCGGCGGCCAGCAGGTTCTTCTGGCCCTCCAGGCAGGGGGCCCGGCCGCCGGCCAGGTCCTTGCGGAAGTCGAAGGGCAGCGGCGGGAGCGAGCTCAGGCCGGTGTTGGTCTTCCAGCGCTCCACGAAGGAGTAGGCCTGGTCGATCTCCGAGCGCCACTCCTCGACGCTCCACTGGCCGCCGCCCTTGGCCTCGCAGAAGTGGCCGTTGAAGTGGGTGCCGATCTCGTTGCCCTCGCGCCAGGCCTCGCCCAGCTCGTGCAGGGTCTCCTTGATGTGCCCGTCGGTGGGGAAGGAGATCGCCGCCTCGCCCGGGGCGTGCTGCGGCGGGCGGTAGAGGGTGCGTTTGCTCTTGGGCACCAGGTAGATGCCGGTGAGGAAGAAGGTCATGTCCGCGTTGTTCTCCCGGGCCACCTCGCGGAAGCGGGAGAACAGGTGGTCGTCGTTCTCCAGCGCCCCGTCCCAGGAGAACACCACGAACTGCGGCGGTTTCTGACCGGGCGCCAGCTTCTCCACCGGCGGCTGCCCGGGCTGCGGCCCGGTGAAGGAGGTCGAACCGTCACCGATCACCCGGACCTGCCCGTCCCAGGAGGGGGAGGGGCTGGGCGACTGCGAGGGAACGGCGGGCGCGGGCGGCGTGGTGGTGGCGGAGGCGGTGGCGCCCACCGCCGTCACGGCCGGTCTGCCGCCGCCGGCCGTCGCCACCGCGAGGACCACCGTCACCCCGGCTGCCACCGCCCCCGCCGAGAGTCGTACGCGTCCGGCCCGCCCGATTCCTGCCACCGTTACCGCCCTGGATGTCCTCGCTCGTGAACTGACGATCATTCACAAGGACGCGTCGGACGTGTGCGGTGGTTACGTTCGGGCAGGGGACTGCCCTTTCGGGCAGCCCCCGGGTGTCCTGTCAGCCGTCCAGGCGGTTGACGGCGGTGACCCGCAGGACGGCGCGGCCCTCCTCGTCGGATCCGTAGAGGTCGACCTCGGCGCTGATGCCCCAGTCGTGGTCCCCGGCCGGGTCGTCGAAGATCTGCCGCACCCGCCAGGAGCCCTCCTCCGGGTCCTCCTCGATGAGCAGCATCTTGGGGCCGCGGGCGTCCGGGCCGGTGCCGAGGTCGTCGTGCTCGTCCCAGTACGGGTCCATGGCGTCCGCCCAGCGGTCCGCGTCCCAGCCGTACTCGCTGTCCAACTCGCCCAGCTCGGACCAGCGTTCGAGCGCGCAGAGCTCCACCCGGCGGAACATCTCGTTGCGCACCAGCACCCGGAAGGCGCGGGCGTTGGCGGTGACCGGGGCGGGCTTGTCGTCGAGCCGGACCTCGGGGGCGGCCGGGTCGGTCGGGTTGGCCAGCTGCTCCCACTCGTCCAGCAGGCTGGAGTCGACCTGGCGGACCAGCTCGCCGAGCCAGGCGATGACGTCCTTGAGGTCGTCGGTCTTGAGGTCCTCGGGGACGGTCTGCTCCAGCGCCTTGAAGGCGCCGGCCAGGTAGCGCAGCACGATGCCCTCGGTCCGGGCCAGCTCGTAGAAGCCGACGTAGTCCGAGAAGGTCATGGCCCGCTCGTAGAGGTCGCGGACCACCGACTTGGGGGCGAGCTGGTGGTCGCCGATCCACGGGTGGGCCCGGCGGTAGACCTCGTAGGCGTGGGTGAGCAGCTCCTCCAGCGGCTTCGGGTAGGTGATCTCCTGGAGCCGCTCCATCCGCTCCTCGTACTCGATGCCGTCCCGCTTCATCTCGCCGATCGCCTCGCCGCGCGCCTTGTTCTGCTGGGCGGCGAGGATCTGGCGCGGGTCGTCGAGGGTGGCCTCGACCACCGAGACCACGTCCATGGCGTAGGACGGGGACTCCTGGTCGAGCAGCTCGAAGGAGGCCAGCGCGAAGGTGGAGAGCGGCTGGTTGAGCGCGAAGTTCTCCTGGAGGTCCACGGTGAGGCGGACGATCCGGCCCTCGGCGTCCGGCTCGGGCAGCCGCTCGACCACGCCGCCGGCCAGCAGCGAGCGGTAGATGGCGATCGCGGTGCGGATGTGGCGGCGCTGGGCCGACTTGTCCTCGTGGTTGTCCGTCAGCAGCTTGCGCATCGCCTCGAAGGCGTTGCCCGGGCGGCCGATGACCGAGAGCAGCATGGCGTGGCTGACCTTGAAGCGGGAGACCAGCGGCTCCGGGTCGGCCGCGATCAGCTTCTCGAAGGTCTCTTCGGACCAGGAGACGAAGCCCTCGGGGGCCTTCTTCCGGACCACCTTGCGCTTCTTCTTCGGATCGTCCCCGGCCTTGGCGACAGCCTTGTCGTTCTCGATCACGTGCTCGGGCGCCTGGGCCACCACCTGGCCGACGGTGTCGAAGCCGGCCCGGCCGGCGCGGCCGGCGATCTGGTGGAACTCCCGGGCGCGGAGCATCCGGACGCGCTGGCCGTCGTACTTGGAGAGCGCGGTGAACAGCACGGTGCGGATCGGCACGTTGACCCCGACGCCGAGGGTGTCGGTGCCGCAGATCACCTTCAGCAGGCCGGCCTGGGCCAGGCGCTCGACCAGGCGGCGGTACTTGGGCAGCATGCCCGCGTGGTGCACGCCGATGCCGTGCCGGACGTAGCGGGAGAGGTTGCGGCCGAACTTGGTGGTGAAGCGGAAGCCGCCGATCAGGTCGGCGATGGCGTCCTTCTCCGCCTTGGAGCACATGTTGATGCTCATCAGAGACTGCGCGCGCTCGACGGCTTCCTTCTGGGTGAAGTGCACCACGTAGACCGGCGCCTGACCGGTCTTCAGCAGCTCTTCCAGGGTGTCGTGGATGTTGGTGCGCTTGTACTCGTAGAACAGCGGCACCGGGCGGGTGGCCGAGCGGACCACGGTGGTCGGGCGGCCGGTGCGGCGGGTCAGGTCCTCCTCGAACCGGCGGACGTCGCCCAGGGTGGCGGACATCAGCAGGAACTGCACGTGCGGCAGCTCCAGGATCGGGATCTGCCAGGCCCAGCCGCGGTCCGGCTCGGCGTAGAAGTGGAACTCGTCCATGACCACCTGGCCGATGTCGGCCCGGTCGCCGTCGCGCAGCGCGATGTTGGCCAGCACCTCGGCGGTGCAGCAGATGATCGGGGCGGTCGGGTTGACGCTGGCGTCACCCGTCATCATGCCGACCTGCTCGGTGCCGAACATCTTCACCAGGTCGAAGAACTTCTCGGAGACCAGGGCCTTGATCGGCGCGGTGTAGAAGGTGCGCTTGCCCTCGGCCAGCGCGGCGAAGTGCGCACCGGCCGCCACCAGGCTCTTTCCCGAGCCGGTGGGGGTGGCGAGGATCACGTTGTTGCCCGAGACCAGCTCGATCAACGCCTCCTCCTGGGCGGGGTAGAGCGTGATGCCACGGTCCGCCGCCCATTCGGCGAAGGTCTCGTACAGCGCGTCGGGTGTGGCGGGCTTCGGCATCAGGTCCAGGAGGGTCACCGGGACATCTTGCCTGGTCGAGATCGTCTTGGGCAAAGGGGATCAGCCGGGGGAATCCCGGCGCTGTCGGGCGCGTAATCCCCGGGTGCGGGTGGAAGAACTCCTAGCCTCAGCTCTCTACAGCGAGGAGCGGACGATGAGTCGAGTGGTGCGCGCTGCCCTGTTCCAGACTTCGTGGGCCGGTGACCAGGAGGCCATGCTGGCGGTCCACGAGCAGGCGGCGAGGGACGCGGCCGCGCAGGGCGCGCAGGTCATCGGGTTCCAGGAGGTCTTCAACTCCCCCTACTTCTGCCAGGTGCAGGAGCCCGAGCACTACCGGTGGGCGGAGACGGTGCCGGAGGGTCCGACGGTCCGTCGGATGCAGGCGCTGGCCAAGGAGCTCGGCCTGGTGATCGTGGTGCCGGTGTACGAGGTGGAGCAGGCGGGGTTCTACTACAACACCGCCGCGGTGATCGACGCCGACGGGTCGTACCTAGGCAAGTACCGCAAGCACCACATCCCGCAGGTGAAGGGGTTCTGGGAGAAGTACTACTTCAAGCCCGGCAACCTCGGCTGGCCGGTCTTCGACACCGCGGTCGGCAAGGTCGGCGTGTACATCTGCTACGACCGGCACTTCCCGGAGGGCTGGCGGGCGCTGGGCCTGGCCGGGGCGGAGATCGTCTACAACCCCTCGGCCACCAGCCGGGGCCTGTCGGCGTACCTGTGGCAGCTGGAGCAGCCCGCCGCCGCGGTGGCCAACGAGTACTTCGTGGCCGCGATCAACCGGGTCGGCACCGAGGAGTACGGCGACAACGACTTCTACGGCACCTCCTACTTCGTCGACCCGCGCGGGCAGTTCGTGGGTGACGTGGCCTCGGACAAGGACGAGGAGCTGGTGGTCCGTGACCTGGACCTGGGCCTGATCGAGGAGGTCCGCCAGCAGTGGGCGTTCTACCGCGACCGCCGGCCGGACGCCTACGGCCCGCTGACGGAAGCCTGAGGGGGCGTCGGATGAGCAGGACGGTCATCCGCGGCGGCCTGGTGATCACCGCGGCCGAGGAGATGCACGCGGACGTCCTGGTGGAGGGCGAGCAGGTGGTGGCGCTGGCCGCCACCGGCAGCGACGCCGCCGGGGCCTGGAGCGCGGACCGGGTGATCGACGCCACCGGGATGTACGTGATCCCGGGCGGGGTGGACGCGCACACCCACATGCAACTGCCGTTCGGCGGCACCGAGGCCAGCGACACCTTCGAGACCGGCACCCGGGCCGCCGCCTTCGGCGGGACCACCACCATCGTGGACTTCGCGGTGCAGTCGGTCGGCTCCTCGCTGCGGGCCGGGCTGGACGCCTGGCACGACAAGGCGGCCGGGGTCTGCGCGATCGACTACGCCTTCCACATGATCCTGGCCGACGTGAACGACGCCAGCCTCAAGGAGATGGACCTGCTGGTGGACGAGGGCGTCACCTCGTTCAAGCTCTTCATGGCCTACCCCGGCGTCTTCTACAGCGACGACGGGCAGATCCTGCGGGCCATGCAGCGCGGCGCGGCCAACGGCGGGCTGGTGATGATGCACGCCGAGAACGGCATCGCCATCGACGTGCTGGTCGCCCAGGCGCTGGCGGCGGGCCACACCGACCCGCGCTACCACGGCGAGGTGCGGCGGGAGCTGCTGGAGGCGGAGGCCACCCACCGGGCGATCAAGCTCTCCCAGGTGGCCGGCTCCCCGCTGTACGTGGTGCACGTCTCCGCCGCCTCGGCGGTGGCGGAGCTGGCGAAGGCGCGGGACGAGGGGCTGCCGGTCTTCGGCGAGACCTGCCCGCAGTACCTCTACCTCTCCACCGACAACCTGGCCGAGCCCGGCTTCGAGGGCGCCAAGTACGTCTGCTCCACGCCGCTGCG
The DNA here is from genome assembly GCF_055584905.1 of Kitasatospora sp. NPDC088742. Lineage (NCBI taxonomy): Bacteria > Bacillati > Actinomycetota > Actinomycetes > Kitasatosporales > Streptomycetaceae > Kitasatospora > Kitasatospora sp. NPDC088742. Next base: position 518,968 of record NZ_JBVJLD010000001.1, read on the forward strand.
GCCGAAGGAGCACCAGGCGGCGCTCTGGCGGGGGCTGCGCACCAACGACCTCCAGGTGGTCTCCACCGACCACTGCCCGTTCTGCTTCGCGGGGCAGAAGGACCTCGGTCGCGGGGACTTCTCCAAGATCCCGAACGGGCTGCCGGGGGTGGAGAACCGGATGGACCTGCTGCACCAGGCGGTGCTGGACGGCCATCTGACGCGGCGTCGGTGGATCGAGATCGCCTGCGCCACCCCGGCCCGGATGTTCGGCCTCTACCCGCGCAAGGGCACGATCGCCCCCGGCGCCGACGCCGACCTGGTGGTCTACGACCCGGCCGCCGAGCAGACCCTCTCGGCCGCCACCCACCACATGAACGTGGACTACTCCGCCTACGAGGGCCGCCGCCTCACCGGCCGGGCCCGCACGGTGCTCTCGCGGGGCACCGTGGTGGTGGACGAGGGCAGCTACCTGGGGCGGCCCGGCCACGGCCGCTACCAGCCGCGCTCGACCTGTCAGTACCTCTAGAGGAGCGTGACCTTGGACATCGGACTCGTCCTGCAGACCGACCCGCCCGCCCGGCTCCTGGTGGAGCGGATGAAGCGGGCCGAGGCGGCCGGGTTCACCCACGGGTGGACCTTCGACTCGGTGGTGCTCTGGCAGGAGCCGTTCGTCATCTACAGCCGGATCCTGGCCGAGACCTCCCGCCTGACGGTCGGTCCGATGGTGACCAACCCCGGCACCCGGACCTGGGAGGTGACGGCCTCGCTGTTCGCCACCCTCAACTCGATGTACGGCAACCGCACCGTCTGCGGCATCGGGCGCGGCGACTCCGCGATGCGGGTGGCCGGCCGCCGGCCCGCCACCCTGGACCGGCTGTCGGCCGCGATGCGCGCCATCAAGGAGCTGGCCGAGGGCCGGGAGGCCGAGGTGGACGGCAGCCCGCTGCGGATCCCGTGGGTGGAGGAGGGCGCCCGGCTCCCGGTCTGGATGGGCGCGTACGGCCCGAAGGCGCTGGAGCTGGCGGGCCGTCAGGCGGACGGCTTCATCCTGCAGCTGGCCGATCCCTTCCTGACGGAGTGGATGGTCAAGGCGGTGCGCTCCGCCGCCGAGCGGGCGGGGCGTGACCCGGCGGGCGTGACGGTCTGCGTGGCGGCGCCCGCGTACGTCACCTCCGACGGCTCGCCCGAGGCGCTGGCGCACGCGCGCGAGCAGTGCCGCTGGTTCGGCGGCATGGTCGGCAACCACGTGGCCGACCTGGTCGAACGCTACGGGGAGCACTCGGGGTTGGTGCCCGACGAGCTCACCGACTACATCCGCGACCGCAAGGGCTACGACTACTCCCACCACGGCCGCGCGGACAACCCGGACACCGCCTTCGTGCCCGACGCCATCGTGGACCGCTTCTGCCTGATCGGCCCGCCGGAGGCGCACCTCGCCAAGCTCCGGCAGCTGCGCGAGCTGGGCGTCGACCAGTTCGCGGTCTACGCGATGCACGACGCGATCGAGGGCACCATCGACGCGTACGGCCGGGAGGTGATCCCGGCACTGTAACCGGGCCGGCCGGGCCCGGCCAGTGTCACCGGTGCACGGGTGAGGAGTGCCGGACGCTCACCTGTGCACGGGTGGACCGGGCCCGCTCGGAGGGGGTTCGGGAGGCCGGTCGGATCCGGCCAACGGCCGCGCGGGGCACGGGAGTCGGCGATGGTGCGTTTACCGCCTGATGGTGGCGCCGCCGGACGCCGGCCCGGGTGGGGGAGCGGCGGGTGAGGCGGATGGTGCCGATGGGGGAACGCACTGGTCCGGGGCCGGTGGTGAAGGTGTGTCAGCTTGGCCGGAACGGGTCTCACCGTGGGGAAAGTCCGCGAGGAATGGTGTGGCTGCGGGGACGAACTACCGAACGTTTCGTCGATTACCCGCAACCCCCACACATCCCTTGGGAGGGATCATGCGCGACGAGATCATGTTCCAGGACGACGCGGCCGACCTGGACCTGGACCTGCGGATCTCCGAGGTCTCGGAGCAGACCCAGCAGTTCGGCCAGGGCACCTACACCTCGCCCAGCAGCTACGCGATCGGCACGCGTTGCCCGGTGTGTTGCTGACGGTGAGTGACCTTTGAACGCGGGGCGGGCCCGGGCCCGCCCCGCGTTCTCCGTGTACGGGGTGGACGGGACCGAGGCCGAGGACGGGCACGTGCGAGTTCAGCTGGACATCTTCGAGGTGCGGGAGCCGGTGCTGGTGCGGACGGCGAGCACGCAGCGCACCCTGGCCGAGGTGCGGATCGACCCGGACCAACCGCTGGCGGGCGTGCGGGAGCTGGCCGCCCGGCCGCTGCTCCGGCAGGCCGTCGAGGTGGCCAGCGGAAGCCTGGGGTCGAGCCTGCGACGGCTGGCCGACGACGAGGGCGCGGCCGCGCTCGGCCGCAAGCGCGTCCTCAGCGCGGCCCGCACCCTCACCCGCTACGCCCGCCGCTCCGGCGGACGCCCCACCCCCTTCGGCCTCTTCGCCGGCGTCGGCCGGGCCCGCTTCGGCGAGGTGGCCAAGACCGGCCCGGCCGGCCCCGGCCGGGTGACGGTCCGGCTGGACGGCGGCTGGCTGCACCACCGGGTGCTGGACTGGCTGGCCGCGCCCGAGGTGCGCCGCCGGGTGGACGTGGTGCTCGACGACCTGGCCGTGCTCCGCGACGGACGCCTCACCCTGGACACCGGCGGCCACGAGGTCTCCGTCCGGGACAACGCCGTGGTCGCCGCCGTGCGGGCGCTGGCCGCCCGCCCGGTCGGGTACGCCGCGCTGTTGGCGGACCTGACGGAGCGTCTGCCCGCGGTCGGGGCCGATCGGCTGGACGGGCTGCTGGCCGGACTGGTCCAGCACGGCTTCCTGCGGACCTCGCTCACCCCGCACCGGATCGACGCGGCCCACCTGGACCGGATCGAGGCCGCCGTCGAGGGCGCGGTGCCCGGCGCCGCCGAGGGCCTGCGGGCCGTCCGCGCCGCGGCCGCCGCGCACGAGCGGGACCTGCCGGGGGAGGGCATGGAGTCCTGGCGGGCGCTGCTGACGGCCGTCCGCGCGCTCGACCCGGCCGCCGACGAGCACCAACGCCCGCCCGTCCAGGTCGACTTGACCTACCCCGGCGAGACGGTGCTGCCCGCCTCGGTGGGCGAGGAGGTGCGCCGGTACGCCGCCGCCGTCTGGGTGATGACCCCCGAGTGGGGCGCCCTGGCCCACCTGCGCGACTACCGGGACCGCTTCATCGAGCGCTACGGCACCGCCTCGGCCGTCCCGCTGGCCGACCTCGTCGACCCGCACCGGGGCCTCGGCCTGCCGCCCGAGTACACCGCCGAGGACCCCCACCCCCGGACCGGCCCGGGCGCCGAGGCCGACCGGCCGCGCCGGGCCGCGATCGCCGAACTGGTCCAGCAGGCGGTGCTGGAGGGCGGCGAGCTGGTGCTCACCGACCAGGACGTGCGGAGGATCGCCGGGCTGGCCGGGCACGACCCCGAAGCCCGCCCGCCACGCACCCTGGAGCTCTGCTTCCAGCTGCTCGCCGAGAGCCCCGACGCCCTCGACCGGGGCGACTACCTGCTGCTCGGCAGCCCGCACATCGGCTCCTGGACGGCGGGCGCCACGGCCGGCCGGTTCGCCGAGGCGGCCGGGCTGACGGCATCGTTGGCCCGGCTGGTGGCCGAACCACCGGACCAGGACGCCCTGTTGGCGCAGCTGGAGATCGCCCCGCGCGATCCGCGCTCGCTCAACATCGTCCAGGTGCCCAGACTGCTCCCGCACCGGATACCCGTCGGCCTGCCCGACGACCGCGCCGACCCGCACTGCCTGGACTGGCGCACCCTGCTGGTCGCGGCCGGGGCCGACGGGCTGCGGCTGCTGCACGCCCCGACGGGCCGTCAGGTGGTGCCCGTGCTCCCGCACATGCTGGCCCTGGACGCCCAGGCCCCGCCGGTGGCCCGCTTCCTGGTCGAGCTGGCCGCCGCCCGCCCCCGGGTCTGGACCGGCTGGGACTGGGCCGGGCTCGACACCCTGCCCTACCTGCCGCCGGTCCGGTACGGGCGGGTGCTGGTCGCCCCGGCCCGCTGGCTGGCCGGGCGGCGGCTGCGCGAGGCCGCCTCTGCTGCTTCCTGGGAGGCCGAGCTGGGGGAGTGGCGGCGGCGCTACCGGGTGCCGGACCGGCTGCAGATCGCCCGCAACGACCAGATGTACCCCGTGGACCTGCGCGAGCCCTGGGACCGCGAGCTGCTGCGGGCCGAACTCACCGCCGCCGAGCCCCGGTTCGTGCTCTACGAGGATCTGACGGCGGATCCGGCGCGGCTCGGGTGGAACGCCGGGCACGTCACCGAGATCGTGGTGCCGCTGGCCCGGGCCGGTGGTCCGGCCCCGCGTCCGCCGGAGGCCGAGCGGGCGCCGCTGCGGCCCGCTCCGAGCCGGGTGTTCCTGCCGGGGGAGGAGTGGCTCTACCTCAAGCTGTACGCCGAACCGGCCTCCCACGACGCCCTGTTGGCCGCCCACCTGCCCGCCCTGCTTGCCTCGGTTGAGGAGGACGTGGACCGCTGGTTCTTCCTGCGCTACCGCGACCCGGAGCCGCACCTGCGGCTGCGGCTGCACGGGGCCGACCCGGAGGCGCTGCACGGGCGGGTGCTGCCCGCGCTGGCGCGCGGCGTCCGGCGGCTGGTCGAGGCCGGGGCGGTGCGCACCGTGCTGCTCGACACCTACCGGCCGGAGACCGACCGCTACGGGGGCGAGGCGCTCCAGGAGGCGGCGGAGCGGCTCTTCCTGACGGACAGCCGCTCCGCGCTGGTGCAGCTCGCGGCGCGGCGGGCCGGGGCGGCCGCGGTGCCGGACGAGGTGCTGGCGGCCTTCGGGCACGGGCTGCTGCTCTCCTCGCTGGGCGAGTGGGACTGGTGCTCCTGGGTGGACCAGGCCTTCACCAAGGGCCCGGACCACGAGCTCTACCAGCGCCACCGGCCGCTGGCGGACGGGCTGTTGCGGCCGGGGGGCTTCGTGCCCGCCTCGGAGCGGCTGGGCATGCCGCAGCTGGCGGCGCTCTGGTCGGAGTCCGAAGCCCCGCGCGCTTACGGCGAGTTGATCCTCGACGCGCCGGCCGCCGATCGCGACGAGGCCCTGCACTCCCTGCTCCACATGCGCCACAACCGGCTCTTCGGCACCGACCCGGCCGCCGAGGCCCGCGGCTACGCCGTGCTGCGCGGAGCCGCCCGCACCGTGCTGGGCCGGCGCCGCGCCGGACAGGACGTCAACTCGGAGGAAGGGAACGCCAGATGACCACTCCCGACCGTGCCTGGCTGCGCGAACGTGCCGGGGCCGTGTCCGCCGCCGTGCTCGACCGGCTGGCCGATCCGGTGGCGACCAGGGCCGCGACGGTGATCCCGGACGAGGCGGCGGAGGACGGGCGGGGCGAGAACGTCTGGGCCGAGCTGACCCTGGGGAGCGGCAGCCCCGGGCTGGCCATCGCGTTCAGCGGCGGGGCCTGGCCCGCGGAGGCGCGGGCGGCCCGGGCGCACGGGTACCTGGGGCTGGCGACCAGGGCGGTGGCCGAGGGCGGCACGGTGGCCGGCGGGATCTTCAAGGGGCCGGGCGCCTTGGCCTTCGCGGTGCTGCTGGCCCACCGGGCCACCGGTGGCTACGTCTCCGCGCTGCACCGGCTCGACGACTACCAGCGAGAGTTGGTCCGCACCGCACTGCCCGCGGTGACCGACGCCCCGCTCACCACCATCGGCCGCTACGAGGTGGTCCGCGGCATGACCGGCGTCGGCCGGTACCTGCTGGCCCGGGAGGAGGCCTGCCGCCCGGAGCTGGAGGCGGTGCTCGGCTACCTGACCTCGCTCTCCCTCGGCGAGGTGGAACACCGCGGCCACCGGGTGCCGCGCTGGTGGTCGCTGGACGCGCCACGGACCGGCGCCGAGGCGGACTTCCCCGACGGCCACCTCAACCTCGGCATCTCGCACGGCGTGGCCGGCCCGCTCGCCCTGCTCTCGCTGGCCTGGCGGCAGGGGGTCCGGCTGCCGCGCCAGGCCGAGGCGATCGAGGCCTGCGCCGCCCTGCTCACCCGCTGGGCCGTCCGCGACGCCCGCGGCCCGTACTGGCCACCCCACCTGACGCTCCGCCAGTACCTGGCCGGCCCCGAGGCCTTCACCACCCCGCCCGGCTGGCCCTCCTGGTGCTACGGCGCCCCTGGCGTCTCCCGCGCCGTCCAACTGGCCGGCCTCGCCCTGGACCGCCCCGACTGGACCGGCCTGGCCCGCCGCTCGGTGGAGCGCCTCCTCACCACCCCCCTGGACACCTGGGGCCTGCACGACCACGCCCTCTGCCACGGCTGGGCCGGCACCCTGCACCAACTCGGCCGCCTGAACGAGGAGTTCGGCGAGGAACGGATCGAACGCGTCCGCGACCGGCTGGCCGCCCGCCTGGTCTCCTCCTTCGACCCCGCCCTCCCCTTCGGCTACCGCTTCACCATGACCAAGACCGACTACGGCAGCGACATCTCCGGCTACCTCGACGGCGCAGCCGGCGTCGCCCTCGCCCTCGACTCCTACGCGACCCAGGCCACCGCCTCCGACTGGGACATGCCGCTGCTGCTGTCCTGACCGAAGCCCAGTGGTGAGCAGCCCTTCCCGATCGGCACACTCGCCGGACGGGAACGGACATCCACGGGTTCGTCGAATGAGGACAACGTCCGGCTGGTGGTGTGGTTCGGCTGACGGGCCGTTGCACACACGGCGGGCGAACGCAATCGAACGTGATGGAGTGGGTTCGGCTGTGTTGACCGTCACATGACCGCGTCGGGACGATACCGCCCAAACCCCTCCTGGGAAAGGTGAGTTCATCGTGACGGAGAGTCTGCGGTCCAGGGCCGTCGTGCTGCGGGAGTTGCACGAGGACGGCGTGCTGGTGCTGCCGAACGCCTGGGACGCCGGGAGTGCGGCGTTGATCGCGCGGGCGGGGGTCAAGGCGATCGCCACCACCAGTGGTGGGGTGTCCTGGGCGCAGGGGAAGCCGGATCAGCAGGCGTTGAGCCGGGCGGAGATGGTGGAGCAGGTGCGCCGGATCGCGGCCGCGGTGGAGCTGCCGGTGACGGCGGACATCGAGGGCGGGTACGGGCCGGCGCCGGAGGACGTGGCGGCCACCGTGGAGGCGGTGGTGGCGGCCGGTGCGGTCGGGGTGAACCTGGAGGACTCCAAGCCGGACTTCACGCTGTTCTCGGCCGAGGAGCAGGCGGAGCGGATCCGGGCGGCCCGGGCGGCCGCGGAGCGGGCCGGGCTGCCGGAGCTGGTGGTGAACCTGCGCACGGACGTGTTCCTGTTCGGGATCGGCGAGGAGGCGGGCCGGCTGGAGGACATCCTGGCGAGGGCCGCCGTCTACGCCGAGGCCGGGGCGGACAGCCTCTTCGTGCCGGGGCTGCTGGACCTCGCGGTGATCGCCGAGCTGGTCAAGGGCCAGCCGCTGCCGGTCAACGTGATGGCCGGGCCGGGGGCGCCGACGGTGGCCGAGTTCGAGGCCGCCGGGGTGCGCCGGGTGAGCGTGGGCACCGCCGTGGCGCAGGCCGCGTACACGCTGGCGGCGCGCGCGGCCGAGGAGCTGGTGACCCGCGGCACCTACCAGGAGCTGGCGGGCGCGCTGGACTTCGGCACGGTGAACGGCGCCTTCAGCCGTTGATCGGCGGATCCGATCAACGCTGTCGGTCAATCGCCGACTCCGCTGGAATGACCGGGAGTTGAGGGGTGCGGGCGGCACGGTGCCGCCCGCACCCGTACCGCATCCGAGCACAGCCGGCAGGGAGCGAGGACGAGCCCAGTGACCACCACGGCCGAGAGCGGCACCACGAAGAAACCGGCACCACCCCCACCTGGGGTCTTCGCCACCCTGCGGCAGACGCCGGTCTCCGTCCGGTACCTGCTGGGCGGCGTCCTGATCAACCAGATGGGCGCCTTCGTCCAGACCTTCCTGGTGCTCTACCTGACGGCCCGTGGGCAGTCGGTCGGGCACGCGGGCATCGCGCTCACCGCCTACAGCGTCGGAGCGGTGCTCGGCACCATCCTGGGCGGCGAACTGGTCCAGCGGTACGGCCCACGGGCCACCATCACCGGGGCGATGTCCACCTCGGCGGTGATCCTGCTGCTGATCCCCACGCTGAGCGGAGCGGGCCGCTTCCCGCTGCTGCTGGTGGCCGTGGCGCTGGCCGGGCTGGCCACCCAGAGCTACCGCCCGGCGGCCTCGGTGCTGCTGAGCGACCTGATCCCGGCGGAGCACCGGGTGATGGGCTTCTCGATGATGCGGATCGCCCTGAACGGCGGCGCCGCGCTGAGCCCGCTGATCGCGGCCGGCCTGATCCTGCTCGACTGGGACCTGCTGTTCTACCTGGACGCGGCCACCGCGCTGGTCTACGCGCTGCTCGCGCTCACCCTGCTGCCGAAGGTGGCGGCCCCGGTGGAGGAGGACGAGGAGGAGGACGGGCCGAAGGCGAAGGGCGGCTACGGCGCGCTGCTGCGCGACCGCAAGTACCTGGCCTTCCTGGCCTCGGTGCTGCTGGGTTCGGTGATCTACGTCCAGTACACCGTGGCGCTGCCGCTGAAGATCAGCGCGGAGGGGCATCCGACCGCGCTCTACAGCACGGTGCTGACCGCCTCCTCGGTGATCCTGATCAGCTGCGAGCTCAAGCTCACCAGCTACGTAAAGCGCTGGCCGCCGTACCTGGCGGGCGGCATCGGCACCGCGCTGATGGCCCTCGGGGTGGCCGGGTACGGGCTGCCGTTCGGCTCCGTGGTGACGATCGTGCTCTGCACCGTGGTGTTCGTGTTCGGCGTGATGATCAGCGGGCCGACCATGTTCGCCCACCCGGCCACCTACCCGGCGGCGGTGAAGGCCCGTTACATCGCGGCTCACCAGGCCGGGTTCGGGGTCGGGTTGGCTCTCGGCCCGACCCTGGGGGTGCTCGCCTGGAGCACGCTCGGGAACGGGATCTGGTGGGTCTGCGGAGCCGTCGGCCTGGTGGCCGCGCTCTGCGCCCACCTGGGCATGCGGGGGGCGAACGCCGCCTGACGCACCGACACACGGGGGAGTGGGCCGCCGGGCTACACCGGGCGGTCCACTCCCCCGTGTGCGCACTTCCTCCTTGATCAGGACGAGGGAAGAGGATGGGGCACATGGGGAGACCCGAGAGACCGGTGGACGCCTCGGGCGGAGTGGTGGCGGAGTTCGCCGGCCGGCTCCGCCGTCTGCGTGCCGAGGCGGGCAGTCCGACCTACCGGGACATGGCCAGGACCGCCATGTACTCCGCGTCGGTGCTCTCCAGCGCGGCCAACGGCCACCGCCTGCCCACCCTCCAGGTCGCCCTGGCGTACGTCGCGGCCTGCGGCGGTGAGCGGGAGGAGTGGCGGCGGCGCTGGCTGGACGCGGCGGCCCACGGCGGGGTGCCGGTGATCGGCAGCCGCCCGGCGGCGCCGCCGCAGCGGCAGCCGCCCTCCCCGGTGCCCGAGTCGACGCCCTGGACGAACGGCTGGACGAACGGCTGGACGGTGCCGGCGGACCGCCCGGAGGGGGGCCGGGGCACCCCCGAGGACGAGCCGTACGCGGTGCCGGTCGCCCCGGCCCTGACCGCCCCGCCGATGGGCCCCTCCGTTCCCGTCCAACTGCCGCTCAGACCCCAGGGGTTGATCGGACGCCAGGCCGAGCTCGGGCGGCTCGGCGGGCCCGGCGGGAGCCCGGTGGTGATCAGCGGGCCGGTCGGGGTCGGCAAGAGCGGACTGGCGCTGCGGCACGCGCACGACCTGGCGCCCGGCATGGTGGACGGCCAGCTCTACGCGGATCTCGGACCGCTCGCCGAGGACGACTACGACCTCGGCGGGCTGCTCTGCTCCTTCCTGGTGGCGCTCGGGGTCGAACCGGAGCGGATCCCCGCCGCCGCCGACCAACGCGCCGCGCTGTACCGCTCGTTGATCGCCCGCCGCCGGGTGCTGGTGCTGCTGGACAACGTGCACTGCGAGCGTCAGGTCCGGCCGCTGCTCACCGACAGCGCCACCAGCACCACCCTGGTGGTCAGCCGCTCCGCCCTGCTCGGCCTGCGCGACGTCCGGCGGCTGCGCCTGGACCCGCTGTCCCGCGCCGAGTCGCTGCACCTGATCGCCGCCGTCCTGCCCGAGCGCGCCGGGGCCGACCCGGCCGCTGCGGACCGGCTGGCCGAGCTCTGCGGCGACCTCCCGCTCGCCCTGGACATCGCCACCCGCAGGCTGCTGCCCCGCCCCGAGGTACCGCTGCGCTGGGCGGTCGCCCGGCTCGCCGAACCCGCCGCGCTGCTCGACTGGTTGAGCGTCGGGGACCTCTCGATGCGGGAGTCGCTGAACTCCGCCCACCTGCAACTGGGAGCGCCTGCGGCCGAGTTGCTCGACCGGCTGGCCCGGATCCCGGTGCGTGACCTATGGGCGCAGGAGCCGTTGCTGGCCGAGGAGGAGGCGGTGGACGAGTTGGTGGAGGCGGGCGTACTGCAGCGCGGCGAACGCCCCGGCGGCTACCGGCTGGACCCACTGGCACGGGCCTTCGTCCGCGACCGCGACCCGGCACGCAACCTGCTGCCTCGCCGCACCCGCCCCTTCCCGCGGATCCGTCCCTAGTGCCGTGCCCGGCGAGGTTTGCCCCGTCACGCCGCCCGGCACGCCCTCTCGCCGCACCGGCCAAAAGCCCGGGTAGCTCCGCTACGACGGGCCTTCGCCCGGCACGCCGATAGCACGCACCGAACGACGCGACGGGGCAA
>NZ_JBVJLD010000002.1:0-6075 GCF_055584905.1 Kitasatospora sp. NPDC088742
GAGATTCGACAAACTCGCCGTCCGCTACGAAGCGACCGTGCTGGTCGCAGCCATCAACGAGTGGCTGTGACCAGCACTTTCGAAACAGGCCCTAGATCGGGGCAAGCGAGCCAGTTGCACGTACTGCCGTTCCCCTGCGCGCAGTTCCCCGCGCCCCCGGCATCACGGTCTGATCAGCCCGCTGGCCAAGCCCGAGGCGATCGCCGCCGTTCGGCTGTCTACGCCCAACTTGTCGTAGATGTGCACCAGGTGCGTCTTCACCGTCGCCTCGCTGATGAACAGCCGCTTGGCGATCTGCCGGTTCGCCAGCCCCTCCGCCAGCAGCTGGAGGATCTGCGCCTCCCGGGGCGACAGCGTCGGCCGCCCCGCCCGCACCCGCCCCAACAGCCGCGCGGCGACCGGCGGCGCCAGCACCGTCTCCCCGCGGGAAGCGGCCTTCACCGCCGCGACCAGCTCCTCCGGCGGAGCGTCCTTCAGCAGATAGCCCGTCGCCCCCGCCTCGACCGCCGACAGGATGTCCGCGTCCGTGCTGTAGGTCGTCAGGATGAGCACCGCCGGCGGGTCCGGCAGTGCGGTGATCCGCCGCGTCGCCTCCACCCCGTGCATGCCCGTCCCCATCTGAAGGTCCATCAGCACCACATCGGGCCGCACCGACAGCCCCTCCAGCACCCGGAGCGCCTCGGCCCCGTCCGCCGCCTCGCCGACCGCCTCCAGCTCCGGCAGCTCGTCCACCATCGCCCGCAGCCCGCGCCGCACCACCGGGTGGTCGTCCACCAGCACCACCCGGATCACAACGTCTCCCGCATCATCACCGTCTCCGCCGTCCCGATCGCCCGCAGCGGCAGCGACACCGCGACCACCGTCCCCTCTCCCGGTGCGGACTCGACCGTCAGGCTGCCGCCCAGCTCGGCGATCCGCTCCCGCATGCCGTGCAGCCCGAACCGGCCCCGCCCGGACTCCGGCAGGGCCTGCGGGTCGAAGCCCACCCCGTCGTCGAACACGTCGAGCGTCACCTCGTCGTCCAGGTACGTCAGGGTCACCGCGACCGCCCGGGCCCGGGCGTGCCGCACCGCGTTGGCCAGCGCCTCCTGGGTGAGCCGCAGCAGCGCCACCTCCGCCTCCACCGGCAGCGGGTACGGCTCGCCGTCCAGATGGAACGCCGCGCCCTGACCGCCCGTCAGCCGGCGCAGCGCCTCGCACAGGGTGGCGTCGTCCAGCGCCGGCGGGGTCAGCGCCTGCACGAAGCGGCGGGCCTCCGCCAGGTTGGCCGAGGCGGTGGCACCGACCTCCGCGATCCGCTCCCGCGCCGTCTCCGCGCCCTCGGGCAGCGCCGACTCCGCCGAGCGGGCCAGCAGCACGATGCTGGACAGCCCCTGCGCCAGGGTGTCGTGGATCTCCCGGGCCAGCCGCTGACGCTCCGCCAGCCGCCCGGCCTCGCGCTGGGTGGCGGCCAGCTCGCCCCGGGTGCGCACCAGGTCGTCGATCAGGCGCTGCCGCTCGCGGCTCTCCCGGTAGAGCGCGGCGTAGCCGTAGGCGGTGAGCAGGGCGACCACCGCGCCGGCCACCGGGCCGAGCACCTTCGCGGTGGTCAGCCCGCCGTCCGTCCCGGCCTGGGCGGCGACCACCACGGCGGTCAGCCCGGCCACCGAGAGGACGGCCCAGCGGACCGGCATCAGGTGCAGGCAGACGAAGTAGAGGGGGAAGGCCAGGTAGCAGAACTCCGGGTGCTGGAGCGTCAGCCCGATCCAGAGCAGCAGCACCGCGCCGAACCAGACCCCGGCCCAGCGCTTGTCGGTGCGGACGGCCTCCACCGCCCCGCCGCCCAGGTAGACGGCGGCCAGCACCATCGCGGTGACCAGCGCGCCGGGCCCGAGGTTGCCGACCGCCAGGCCGCGGGCGAGCAGCACCACGAGCAGGGCGACGAACAGCCCGTGAAGGGCGAAGTTCATCAGCCGCAGCGCGGGCGTCGCTCCGGAGTGGGATTCGGTGGCGGTCACGCCTTCCGAGGGTACGGGGTGCTCGCGGTGCCTCCGGCCGCCACGGCATCAACCGTTCGATGGATTCCGGAGTGCATCCCCCGCAGGAGTGGACTCCCCCTCCTCTCCCTGATGGAACGGAGCCCGCGCGCCGACAGGGTGGAGGAGTCTGCACCACTCCGTTCCTCCCCGAGAGGGTCACCGTGTTCGTCGCACTGCGGGACATCCGTTTCGCCAAGGGGCGCTTCGCCCTGATGGGGGCGGTGGTCACCTTGATAACCACCCTGGTCGTCTTCCTCTACGGCCTCACCGGCGGGCTCGCCTCCGCCGCCTCCTCCACCGTCGCCGAGCTCCCGGCCGACCGGATCGTCTTCGGCGCCCCGGCCGGGGCCGCGCCCACCGTCTCGTTCAGCAACTCCACCGTCTCCCCCGAGCAGGCCGCCGCGCTGGCCGCCGCCCCGGGGGTGAGGTCGGCGCAGCCGCTGGGCATCTCGATGACGCGGCTGACGGGCAGTTCGGCCGCCGCCTCGGTCAGCGTGGTCGGGGCGCCCGGCCCACTGCTGCCGCCGCTGGAGTCCGGGGCCTACCCGGCGGACGGGCAGGTCGCGGTCGGCTCGGACGCCGCCGAGGAGTACCACCTGACGGTCGGTCAGCAGGTGAAGCTGGGCCCCGTCCAGGTCACCGTCTCCGGCATCACCGCGCCCCGCTCCTTCGGGCACGCCGCCACCGTCTGGACCACCGTGCCCACCTGGGAGAAGGTCAGCGGCCAGGCCCAGCCCACCGCGCTGGCGCTGGACGTGGCCGGCGGCACCGACCTGTCGGCGGTGGACGCGGCACAGGGCACCGAGACCGTCCCGGTCTCCGACGCCCTGGCCGGGATCAACGGCTACTCGGCCGAGCAGGGTTCGCTCCAGATGATCCAGGGCTTCCTGTTCGCGGTCAGCGCGCTGGTGGTCGGGGCCTTCTTCACTGTCTGGACGGTGCAGCGCAAGCCCGACATCGCGGTGCTCAAGGCGGTCGGCGCGAGCAGCGCCTACCTGGTGCGGGACGCGCTCGCGCAGGCGGCCGCCGTGCTGCTCGGCGGGGCGCTGCTGGGCGGGCTGCTCGGCGGGGTCGGCGGGCTGTTCGCGGCCTCGGCCGTGCCCTTCGACGTCAGCTTCCTGAGCGTCTTCGTGCCCGTCACCGCGATGGTGCTGCTCGGCCTGCTCGGGGCCGTACTCGCCGTCCGCCGCATCACCTCCGTCGACCCGCTGGCCGCGCTGGGAGCCAACCGATGAGCCAACCGATGACCACCACCACCCTTCTCCGCACCGGCCTCGCGCTGGAGTCCGTCACCCTCACCTACCCCGACGGCGAGGCCCGGCTGACCGCGCTGGACTCCGTCTCGCTGGCCGTCGCCCCCGGCGAGTTCACCGCCGTCGCCGGGCCGTCCGGCTCCGGGAAGTCCTCGCTGCTGGCGGTGGCCGCCACCCTGCTGCGGCCGGACTCGGGACGGGTGCTGATAGACGGTCAGGAGGTGGGCGCGCTGGGCGAGAAGGCCCGGGCCGCACTGCGCCGGGAGCGGTTGGGCATCGTCTTCCAGCAGTCCAACCTGCTGGCCTCGCTCACCGCCGTCGAGCAGCTGCTGGTGCTGGAGTCCGTCCGGGGCGGGTCCGTCCGGGCGGCCAGGGCGCGGGCCGAGGCCCTGCTCGCCTCGGTCGGCCTCGACCCGGCCAAGCAGCGCCGCCGCCCGCACCAGCTCTCCGGCGGCGAACGCCAGCGGGTCAACATCGCGCGGGCTCTCTTCGGTTCCCCGTCCGTCCTCCTGGTCGACGAACCCACCTCCGCCCTGGACCACGAACGCGGCGCCCAGATCGTCGAGTTGCTCGCCGAGATCACCCGCGAACACCGCACCGCGACAGTCATGGTCACCCACGACCGCGACCTGCTGGGCCGGGTCGACCGGGTCCTGGAGATGCACGACGGGCGGCTCGCCTAGGCCGAGCCCTCACACGCTCCGCGCTTCGGCGCGGAGCGCGTCCACGTACCGGGCCAGGTCCTGATCCGCCAGCTCTGGGCGGGAGTTGAGGGCTGTCTCCACCTGCTTGAGCACGGGGCCGCCGACCGCCAACGCCACGTCCTTGGCGGCCAGCCGCACCGGGAAGTCCGCCTCCGTGCTGGTGGCCCGGGCCAGCAGCCCCGCGAGCGGGCCGGCCCCCAGCACCTTCGTGGTCAACCCCTCCGGCAGCCCGAACCCGTCCGCCACCGCCAAGGCCTCGCCGACCAGCGCGACTCCCCCGACGATCGCGCTGATCACCACCACCTTGAGCGCGGCGCCCGTGCCTGGCCCGCCGCAGTCCACCACCGTGCCAAGCGCCTCCAGTACCGGCCGCGCCCGCTCCACGTCCTCCGTCCGGCCACCGGCCAGCACCGTCAGCCCACCACTCGCGGCCGGCCCCACGCTGCCGAGCACCGGGGCGTCCACCAGGCCCACCCCGTCCGGGAGTTGTTCCCTCAGCTCCACCACCGCCTCCGGACCGACCGAGGACATCTCGACCCACAGCTGTCCCGGCTCCAGCTGCCCGATGATCCGCCCGGCCACCTCCCGTAGCGCCGCCGCATCGGCCAGCATCGTCACCACCACACCGGCCCCGCGCACCGTTTCCGCCGCATCGGTGGCCTCATCGAGCCCGTCCCCCTTGCCCAACGTGCGGTTCCAGGCCCTGACTTCGAACCCAACTCCCTTGAGGCGCTTGGCCATCGGCAGGCCCATCCGGCCCAGCCCGAGGAATGCGATCTTCTCCATGGCGTCCACCGTAGGCAGCCCACAGCCAGGCGACAAACGAATGTCTCGCATGCTATCCATGCGGAATGGACATGGCCTGGCTCGAAGTCTTCCGCACCGCCGCCCGGCTGGGCTCCTTCACCGCCGCCGGCGAACGGCTCGGCTACACCCAGTCCGCGATATCCCGTCAGATCTCCACCCTGGAGGCGGAGTTCGGAGCCCAGCTCTTCGACCGCCTCCCCCGCGGCGTCCGCCTCACCGAGCACGGCCGTACCCTGCTCCCGCACGCAGAGGCCGTCCTCGACCGCCTCGACACCGCCACCCGCGAACTCACCGCCCTGACCTCCCTCACCGGCGGCCACCTCCGGATCGGCGCCTTCGACAGCGCCAACGCCGTCCTGGTCCCCACCGCCCTGGCCTGCTTCCGGGCAGCCCACCCCTCGATCTCCATCGCGGTCACCGAAGGCCTCTCCGCCACCCTCCTCGGCCGCCTCCACGACGGCTCGATCGACCTCGCCGTGGTCGCCGCCTACCCCGGCCACTCTTACGCTGGCCACCCGTACGCTGGCGACACCTTCGACCTCACCCCTCTGACCGCCGACCCCCTCCTGGTCGCCCTCCCTCTCAACCACCCCCTGGCCGCCCGCGAGTTGCTCCACCTCACCGACCTCGCCGACGCCCCCTGGATCGCCGCCACCCGCGACCCCGGCTCCACCCTCCTCGCCGCCTGCCTCCGCCAGGGCTTCCACCCCCGCATCGAGTACGCCGTCGCCGAATGGACCGCCAAACTGGGCCTGGTAGCCGCCGGCCTGGGCGTCACCCTCGTCCCTTCGCTGGCCGCCCCCGCCACCCGCCCCGACCTCGCCCTGGTCCCCCTCCACCCCGCCGACACCCCCACCCGCCAGGTCCACACCGCCACCCGCCGAGGCCACGCCCTCCCCCCAGCCGTCACGGCCTTCCTGCCGCACCTGCGGGCGGCGGCTGACGGGATGTCAGGGCAGAAGTGACGGCCGCGGCAGGTCCAGCAACGGCAACGCCTCCCCGGCGGCGTCCCCCGGCCCGAGCACGTCCAGGTTCAGCCGCCGCTGACTCTCCCGCACCCGGGCCAGGTAGGCGGCAAGTGCCTGCTCGACCTCACCCTCTGTCAGCGCGGCGGCGAGCCCCTCCCCGACGTACACCGTGCCCTCGTTGTGCACCGCCATGGCATGCGGCCCGATCGCCCCGTGCACCACGTCCCGGCCCACCCCGACCGCCCCGGCGCCACCGACCTCGACCCGTGCACCGACCCCGGCCCGCCCCCACTGCAGAATCCGACGCCACCCCATCCGCCCCCCG